>NZ_CAUQJA010000002.1:0-142751 GCF_963518475.1 uncultured Streptococcus sp.
GGTGGTTGTTTTGTCTCGCACCTAACGGAGCGAGACGGACTAATAGTCACATAATCCAAAATATCGCCCCGTCTGGAGCGATATTTTTATTTTTTCTTTTTAGATGGTGTATGGATGGCAATCTTCACTTCAAAGATTGTTCCCTTTGGTTTATTATCTTTAACAGTAATGGTTCCTTTTAGGGCATCTACAATTTGCTTGGCTAGGGATAATCCTAAACCAAAACCACCTTTTTGACGGGTTCTAGCCTTGTCCACTCGATAAAAACGATCAAAAATTTTCTTCTTATCTTCTGCCGAAATACCAACTCCGTTATCAGAAACAAGTAAATACAGATTACGGTCAGTAGCTGAAATCATAAAATCAATTTCACCATCTTCTTCAGTATACTTGACAGCATTATCAAATAGGATGGTCATCAGTTGTTTTAAAAGGAGCTGATCTGTGACAATCGTTCGATGGATACGATTTTCAAAACGGAAGACACGGTCATTTTCAGAAGCAATCATCTCATAGTTTGTGAAAGTCGTATTGAAAAAACTGGTTGGAACTTCTGCAAGTTCCGGCTTAATTCCATCATCTCTCCGAGCTAAATTCAACAAGTTTGTCGTCAAAAACCGCATATTTCGGACTTCTTCCAAACTCGATGCAATGCTTTCACTCACATCCATAATGGTAGCTTCTGGCTTACGGAAAAGGGTCTCTAAGCGATTTTGCAAAACTGCGAGTGGAGTTCGTAACTCATGACTGGCATTTTCAACAAAGGACTGTTGCTTCTGCATACTCTCAAGCAGAGGACGAACACTGACTCTAGCTAGATAGAGACTGGCAAGCAAAGACAGAATCCAGAAACTTGCCATCACAATCACAATCAATTGCTCATGCTTTTGACTGGCTTGCTCCAACTGACTGGTATTAATCAAGACAGCTGCATACTTGATATTGGTTGAAACCGAACTGATATTCGTTTCCATCAAAATCATGCGATAGATTTCTTCTTGTCCATAGCTATTAAAAACTTGAATCTGATAGATATGTCCTAGTTCTTTTTTCTCTAACTTAATCTTATCCAATCCCAAAAATCGGTTTCCAGAAAGGAGCTGGGTAAAATTCTTATCAAAAAGAATGACTTCTGTGTTAGAACTGACATTGGGTTTTACTTCAGTCTTGCTAGTATCTGTAGCGGCATTCTCTAAATCTTTAATCTCTTCTGTTGCCCTATTTACTGCCAGCTGGATAACTGCCTGAGGATTTTCACTTAGTCCATGAAGCTTATCATCCACCGAAGTATAGAGACTCGAATGCATGACCTGTAAAATAATCAGAGTCATGGTAGAGAAAATCAGGGTGAAGACACCAAAGTTGCGGATAAAATAACTAAAGTCATCCGCATACCATGTTTTTTTTAGTTTACTGAACATCTTTTAAAATATACCCAACACTGCGCAAGGTTTGCAAATTCTCTGCAAAAGTGGTTCCTTTTAATTTCTTACGGACTTTTGAAACATAAACTTCGACAACTGAAATCGTTGTGTCACTATCAAATCCCCATAGACGATCAAAAATCTGAGTCTTAGGCAAAATAACATTTTGATTTTGAAGGAAATAAACTAATAAATCAAACTCTTTACCCAGCAATTCGACAGGAGTATCTTCGACTTTAACGGTATTGGTTGACAAATTAACCACAATATTTCCATAAGTCAATGTGTTTTCATTAAACTTGCCTGAACGTTTGAGAAGGGCTTGAATCCGCATTTTGAGTTCTTCTAAGTAGAAAGGTTTGGTCAGATAGTCATCCGCTCCCAGTTCAAATCCATGTCCCTTGTCATCCAAACTTTCCTTGGCAGTCATGATCAGAACTGGAGTCGTAATCCCCTTTTCACGCAATTCTTTCAAGACTTGGAAACCATTTTTTTCTGGCAACATCAAATCGAGCAAAATCAAATCATAGACGCCACTTTCAGCTTCGTAGAGACCTTCTTCACCATCGAATACCTGCATGACATCCGCAAAATCGTCTAAAAAGTCAAATACTGAATTTGACAGGCCTAGGTCATCCTCAACCAATAAGATTTTTATCATGAGAAACTCCTCCTTAATAAAACCATTATACCAAATTTGCCTTAAAAAAAACTCAACTCTCTGCATTTTATACTCAATGAAAATCAAAGAGCAAACTAGGAAGCTAGCCGCAGGCTGTACTTGAGTACGGTAAGGCGACGCTGACGTGGTTTGAATTTGATTTTCGAAGAGTATTACATGAGATAGCTGAGTTTTCTTTTTATTTTAGGCTTATTTATGCGTTTCCGTATTGAAGAACGACTACTTCCACTGCAGCTTTTTCACGGTTAATCAAGTCAACACGCGCTGCAATCTCCTTGATTCCCATACCGATGTTACGGCTAAGAGCAAGGTCAGAAAGTTGTGGCTCAAAGAATTCCTTGTACTCTGCCAAGCGTTGCTGAGTCTTAAATACGTGAGCAGGAAGGATAACAAAGCTATCAAAGCTCATATCTCCACCAAGAGCTGCCTTAATCCAAGCCCAGTTTTCACGCGCCCAAGACCAAGCTGTTTCCTGAGTTACTTGGTGAGCTAGGAATTGGTAATACCAAGCAGACAAGTCCTGCGGTTTCACCACAAATTTGTCCTTCCAAGCAGCAATCAAGGTTTGGATATTGTCCGCATCTTTACTATAGGCAAGAGCGGCTGCCAACTGACGTTTAAAGACAGCATCTGTTGCGTGCGTATAAGTATCAAGATAAAGTGCTAACAAGTCTTTGGTCTCATGATGTTTCATCTCATTGATAAGGACTTGTGAGCGAATAGCTGCTGGAAGTCCTGCAAGCTGATCATTGTGAGCTTCGAAGATTTGGCTAGCGACTTGACTAGCTTCTGCATCATTTGAGCGAATCATCATAGAAATGGCCAACTGACGAACCAACTCATCCTCATCTGATTCGCCATCTTTAGCTTCAAAACCAAGACGGTCATAGTTATGACGAGCCAATTTAGCAACCAAGGCTTTGAAGGCTCTTTCAGCTTCTGTTCCTTCATCGATAAAGCGCTCAAGGGCAGAAATGACTTCAGAAACAGCTGAAACGACAAGGTAAGATTCTTCCTTAGCAAGTTTATCAAGAACTGGTAGCAAGTCTGCATAAGAAATGTGTCCTGCTTCAGCAAGCAAACGACGTTCTTGGACGATTTGCAGTTTACTTGTGTTATCAAGCTCAACTAGGTCAGCAAGAAGTGCATCCAACAAGTCTCCTTGATAGTCTGTAATGTAGTGGGCTGTATTTTCAGTATTGAAACGAAGAGCTCCGTCATTTTCAGCAAGAAGAGCTGCGTAGCCTGGAATTTCGATGCTTTCAGTTTCAAGTGTATCAGGCAAGCCTTTCCAGTTGCTATTGAGTGGCACAACCCAGAGACGGTTCTTGTCTTCGTGCTCACCGATGAAGAATTGTTTTTGTGAAATCTTCAAGACATCATTTTCAACTTTGACAGTGAGAACTGGATAACCAGGTTGTTCCAACCAAGAATCCATGAAGGCTGCGACATCACGTCCTGACGCTTGACCAAGGGCATCCCAAAGGTCACTACCAATGGTGTTGCTGTATTGGTGTTTTTCAAAGTAAGCGTGCAAACCTTTAGCAAAATCAGCATCGCCCAGCCAACGGCGAAGCATATGCATGAGACGGCTTCCTTTGGCATAGACGATAGCTCCGTCAAAGAGTGTATTGATTTCATCTGGGTGTTTGACTTCGACGTGAACTGACTGAACTCCATCAGTCGCATCGCGTTCAAGAGCGTGAGGCACTCCACCTGTTTGGAAATCTTCAAAGATATTCCAGCTTGGCTCAATGGCATCCACACAGACATATTCCATCATGTTAGCAAAGCTTTCATTGAGCCAAAGGTCATCCCACCATTTCATAGTAACGAGATTGCCAAACCATTGGTGAGCCAATTCATGGGCCACAACAAGGGCAACTTGTTGACGACTGGCAAATGTAGAGTTTTCATCTACAATTAAGCAAACTTCACGGTAGGTCACAAGACCCCAGTTTTCCATAGCACCAGCTGAGAAGTCAGGAAGGGCGATATGGAGAGATTGAGGGATTGGATACTTAACTCCATAGTAATCTTCGTAAAACTCGATTGAGCGAACAGCGATGTCCAGTGAGAAATCAAGGTTAGATAATGGGTGGGCTTTGGTTGAGTAGACACCTACAAGGGTACCGTTTTTAGTTTTAGCCGTCACACCTTGCAAATCACCCGCAACAAAGGCTAACAAGTAAGAAGACATGCGAGGTGTTGTCTCAAACTTCCAGATACCTGTTTCCTTACGGTTTTCAACATCGATTTCTGGCATGTTAGACAAGGCCAATTCACCTTCTGCTTGGTCAAAACGTAGAGAGAGGTCAAAAGTTGCTTTGGCTTCTGGCTCATCCACACATGGAAAGGCTTCGCGCGCAAAATGACTCTCGAACTGAGTAGACAAGACTTCCTTCTTGACTCCATCAACTGTGTAATAAGAAGGGTAAATCCCTGTCATGTTGTCTGTAATTTTTCCTGAGAAAGCGATAACCACTTCAACTTGACCAGCCTCAGCTAATTCAATATGAAGGGCTTCATTGTCATGATCAACTGTGAATGGGCGAGCTTCCCCTGCAACTTCTACAGAAGCGATTTCCAAGTCTTTTTGATGAAGTGAAATACGATCACTCTGTGCTTGACCAGTGATGGTCACTTTCCCTGAAAACGTCTTGGTCTCACGACTCAAGTCTAAAAATAAATCATAGTGTCCAGGAACAAATTGCTTAATAAAATGTTCAACTG
This sequence comes from uncultured Streptococcus sp., assembly GCF_963518475.1. GTDB lineage: Bacteria > Bacillota > Bacilli > Lactobacillales > Streptococcaceae > Streptococcus. The sequence goes on from NZ_CAUQJA010000002.1 coordinate 4,840, forward strand.
CTTGCATAGTTTTCTCCTATCTAAGTTTAAGAGCTAGAGCTCTTCTTCAAACAAACTTATTATATCATGTTTTGCTTAAGAAAAAAGGATTGGACGGTCATTTCCAAAACTTTCTTCCTTCTAGCAGTCTACAGTGGGTAGATCTTGCGAAATTCTTCTAAAACAACCTTGCTTTCAGGTGTAAAAGTCAGTCCTGCTTCTCTCAGCCACTCGGCGAAACAATCCTCATGAACCTGACGCCAATAGGCTAGGGATTTGTCACCTTCCCCTTCCTTAAAGGCATGTTGAGCAGAAACTTGATTGAAGGGCTGGACAGAAACCTTTGTAATTTCGACAATACAGACAGCCTGATTTTGACTATCTAAAATGATGTCAAAGGTGCCTTCTTGCGGAAGGGGTTCATCTTCTAGTGCGTAGAGGTCGTAGGCTGATGCAGTTGCCGTCTTTTCACCTTTTAAAACCAAATCTGCCAAGAGATCGGCTTCTACTCCAAAAGCCCAAGCATCGATTTCATCTCCTATAGAGGGGTTAATTTTCTTGTATGCATTCCACATTTCTTGCGGTGTCATAGGTTGCTCCTTTGTAATTTCTTACTTTCTTCTTTTATATGTTTGAGATGGTCTGGATGGTCAATCTCTAAATTAAAAATCTCTGGAATAGAACTATAGTGGATAATGCATTCGATACCCATCTGATTCATTTTTTGTATGAAAGAAACATTCAGATATCCTGCTACAGCAAAGTCAATCTTTTTCATCCTTGCTTTATCCTGCATCTGTCTCAGCATATCTAACATAATTGGACTTTCCATATCATGCCATTGACTGTTTCTCACAGTCGCAAAAACAAAAGAAGTCAAATCATTCATTCCAACCACAATCTTTGAAATACCAGCTTCCAGTATGCTGTCTAAGTCAAAATATGCTGACGGTAATTCAATCATCGTGCCAATTTTCCCAGTAAAACCATGCTGACGCAATACTGTAATAGCTTGCTTTAACTGCTCAGCATCATTGACAAAAGGAAAGATAACAGATAGATTGGGATTGTTTTGATAAACTTCTGTAACGACATGTGCTTCAGCCTGAAATTCATCCGGACACGCCAGCAAACGCCTAGTTCCTCTATATCCAAACAAGGGATGATTTTCATCAAAATACTCTTTAGTCCCCGTTAGACGATTAGCTTCTGTATTCGTTAATTCAGTAAAACGATACCAAACTTCTTGATCTGAGTACAGGGAGCAGATAGTCTCTAGATAATCTTTTACAAATTGCTGACAACTTGCTAATATGATGTTTTGATTGAGCTCTCTCAACAAGTATTCCCCACGAATCATTCCAATGTGGTGAAATAGTTGTGGGTAAACTTTTTCAAGAATTTTTTCTCCACTAAGAGCAAGTTGATTTTGCATGTCCATTCACCTCATCTTAAAAGATATAATATCAGATATCATTATCATTATATGAAACTTTCCTCTAGTTCAAAAGCTTCATAAGGTTCAACTAACTCATATCCTAAAAATTCTGCTACTTTTTTGGAAGCCTCGTTATGAGCATCCCAAAGTGGAAACATATCTCTATTTAAACTCTCTAGAATCATTGCAGCACCAAGTTTTTTAGCAAATCCATTTCCTTGTTCGTTTGGTCTAGTAGCAACTTCCACTTCAACTGCTCCACGGTAAACTAACCCTGAGGAAATCCCAGCAATCAGTTCATTATTTTTAAGAATCACAAAGCCAAATCCACCTTTTAAAACAAAATCCTGATAGGACTCAAAATCCCCCTGTAAATCTTGTGACCATTCTTCCTCAGAAAAACTGTCATAAATATGATTATCAATAGGCACAATATTGTAATCTTCCTCTAACTGACTAACTAGATTATTTAGAAATTCAACTTGAAAATTTGCCTTATCTTTAAAAGAATAGCGAGTAAAAGACTTTAACCCCACTTTCCGATGCAGAAAATCTTGCCAATTGGTATTTTCTGAAATAATAATCTTATAATCTAAACCATATTTCCTAACAAAATCTTCCCAAAATCTGGAATCCAACTCCCCTGCTAGGTATAGAAAATTCCCAACATCATAAAAGCTTGTTGTCCTATCACTGTTTCGGTAGACAGTTCCGATTTGAGATTTAAGACCATAGAGAACCATATTTTTCTTCCATGTTTTAAATAGTTCCATTATCCCCCTACTTCACCTTCCAATTCATATAAGAAGTCTTGTCCAGTTCTGGAAATCCTAATAATTCAGACTTGACCTTCAAGACTAATGACGATGCATTTTCTTCTGTGATCTCTTGAATATCCATCCAACTCCTCCTACTTCAAAGACCAGCCACCATCCATTGTCAAAATTTGTCCCTGCATGGCAGATGCCTTTCCACTGGCCAAAAAGAGACTGACTTCTGCCACTTCTTCTGGCTCGATCCAGCGTTTGATTGGTGTTTCACTGGCAACCCAGGTAGCCAATCCACCTGGCTCAAAGTCCGCAGCAGTCATAGCTGTCTTGACTGCTCCTGGAGCGATACCAAAGACCTGAATCCCAGCTTCAGCATAGTCTAAAGCCAACTGCTTGGTGAAGCCAGCCAAGGCGTGCTTCGAAGAAGTATAGGCGTGTCCACCGCCACCTGCTAGGCTAGAAGCAATGGAGCACATATTGATAATGATTCCTTTTTTATTCTCCAGCATTTGTGTCAAATAATGCCGAGTCAACTCTACTGGAGTAACGTAGTTGATTTCAAAAATCTCTTGAATTTCCTGGGCTGATTGTTCCAAAAGTGGTTTATAATCATCCAAAACTCCAGCAGTATTGCACAAAATATCTACCTGAGGACACCAGTAAAAAATTGGCTCCAAGTCCAAGGTCAAATCTCTCTGCAAAAAGTGAAAATCACCCTGTAAGAGTGGATTTTCACCTTGGTCAACTCCATAAACTTGAAAGCCATTCTCTAAAAAGAGTCGAGCTTGAGCCAGACCGATCCCTGAACTCATTCCCGTAATCAATACACGTCTAGTCATTCACTTCTACCCAATCTGTCGCCAAAACATCACAAGGTGTCGGACTCCACATGGAAAAACCTTCTCCTTCTCCAGACACGTTGATTAGGAAATAAGGTGTCACTTCAAGTGCAACCCCGTTTTGTTCAATGGTGTCAAAAAGTTGGACATAGTTTTCCGCACCTCCCCAACCAGTTCGTACATATTTTTTCTTATCCTTTAACCCAGGTAGAATCTCTTCAAATGTCATGTTTTTCTCCTTTAATATCAATAATTCTCCCCTTCATTATAACAAAAAAACCGCTTTAAAACGGCTTTTTGACTGTGATTTATTTACATCTGCTTCTACTTACGGCAAATTATTCCCTGCAGCTAGATAAATTTCATACCATTCTTTTCTTGTTAAGCTAAAGTTTGCCGCTTGGCTAACTTCTCTCAAGTGCTTAGGATTTGTTGTACCTACGACTGCCTGCATTTTTGCTGGATAACGCAATATCCAAGAAATGGCAATAGTTGAAGAGGTTACTCCATATTTAATAGCTAAACGATCAAGTCCTTGATTTAAAGTTTGAAATTTCTCATTTCCAACAAAATTCCCTTTAAAATACCCAAATTGTAAGACAGACCATGCTTGAATGACCACATCATGTAATTTGCAATATTCAAAAATGCTGCCATCTCGCATAGCTGCTTGACTATCTTCCATATTAACATGAAAACCTGATTCGAATCCTGGTGTAAAAGCCGCACTCAATTGTAGCTGATTAACAGCTAACGGCTGCTTGACATCTTTTTTAAGCAACTCCATCATCATAGGATTTTGATTAGAAACTCCAAAATCTCGGACCTTACCTTGTTTATAAAGAAAATCAAAGGCTTCTGCTACTTGGTCAGATTCCATCAAAGCATCTGGTCGATGAAGGAGCAAGCTATCTAGATGATCAATCTTCAATCTTTGCAAAATTCCGTCAACTGATTTTATAATATAGTCCTTAGAAAAATCAAAATAGGTAAATTCTTCAATGCGAATGCCACATTTGGACTGAATCCACATCTTTTCTCTTAAATCTGGACGATTTTTTAGGACAAGACCTAACAGTTCTTCACAACGACCACGACCATAAATATCAGCCAAGTCAAAAGCATTGATTCCAACAGACAGTGCTGTTTCTACAAGCTCTTCAACTTCTTTTACAGACTTATCTTCTATTCTCATCATTCCGAGAACAATTTCTGATAATTCTTTGTCATCTTGTCCAAGAGTTATGTATCTCATCAAATTTTTCTCCTTTAATTTCTAACATTCTTCCCTTCATTATAACAAAAAACCGCTTTGCAACGGCTTTTTGACTATATTTCACTCCATTTTATCTTCTTAAACCCACGGAAAAAGAGAAAGATACCAAGAAAGAGAACAGCTAAAGGAATAATCTTTGTAAGAAAAACATTTGAAATTCCCATCCACTCATAGTAACGGAGCAGAGAACCCACCACAAGATGGGCAATAATCATACTGACAAATGGACGAAAGACCGCTTCTTTCCAATTCCAAATACTGATGACTAGGGAAATCGTAAAGACAGATAAACTATCCCAGGGAGCAGGAAGATAAAAGGCTCCTTCTTGTATGAAGCTTGCCATTCCTACATATCCCAGAACAACTAGCAGAACAAGAATCCCAACGACAATATAGGTACCAATTTTCATTTTAGGAGAATCTTGGACTAAACTTCTTCGTAAAATTGTAGCCACAAGCCCAAATCCGACCAGAAAAAGAAGAAGTTGGCCTAAAAACGTAAGCAAATTGACTGTTAAGAGAGGACCTTTAGAAAAATCACCTAATAGTTGATAGTAGCGTAATACTGCTAAAACAAGAATTGGCGTCAAAAGGGACTCTTTGATAGAACTGCGAGGTGCTTCCTTGAGCATCTCTTTCATTATTTTTTTAGGATTCTTACCTAGATAATCTTCTGCACTCATGCCATCTCGTTCTGCTTCTGAGAAATCAAGCATCATCAAATAAATCTGCTCTCTGAGATAGTCCTCATCATAGAGAAATCCAGCAAGATTAAAACTATCCCACAGTTCCTCAAAATACTGCTGATTCTCCTCAGAAAACTGATGCAACAAAGCGCTTGTTTCTTCATAATACTTCATTTTCTTCATGGTTTACCCTCCATTCTTAATCCCTTCTACTTTTTGACTCAAATCGTCCCATTGTTGCCAAAAGACCGAGACACGCTCTTCTCCTTCTTTGGTTAACGAAAAATACTTCCGATCTGGACCATCTGGCGACGGACGCATGTCGCCTCTTATCCATTGATTTTTTTCTAACTTTTGCAACAAAGGATAAATAGTTCCTGGAACGATAGTATCAAATCCAGCCTCTCGCAAAGTCTGAACCAACTCATAACCATATCGCTCTTTTTGACCAATCATATCCAAGACACAACCTTCAAGAACACCTTTTAATAGTTGAGTTTCCTTCATTCCTTCTCCCTTCTAATCTATTCTGTAATACCTACTAGTAGCTTCATCTATAATATACCACTTTCACACTAGTTTGTAAAGCATAATAGTTAAAGAAAAAAACAGAACTAGCATGAACTAGTCCTGTCTATTTTTACCCAATCACACTTCCATTCGGTACAGCTGGATCAACTGTGAGAAGAGTTAATTTTCCATCATGTTCAGCTGATAGGATCATCCCTTGGCTGACATATTTCTTCATCATTTTACGTGGTTTGAGATTGGCAACGATTTGAACTTTATTGCCGACCAATTCTTGTTCGTTTGGATAGTATTTTGCAATTCCTGAGAGGATTTGACGATCTTCACCATCGCCAGCATCCAAGCGGAATTGAAGCAACTTATCTGAACCTTCTACTTTAGACACTTCTTTGACTTCTGCGACACGGATTTCTACCTTGTCAAAGTCTTCAAACTTGATTTCTTCCTTGTTTAGTTTTAGTTCAACTTCGTCTGGGTTCCACTCTTTTTCGACTGCTGGTTTATTGCCTTCCATTTGTTCCTTGATATAGGCGATTTCTTCTTCCATATCCAGACGTGGGAAGATTGGTGTTCCTTTGGCAACTACAGTCACATCTGCGGGGAAATCAGCCAAACTCAAGTTTTCAAGGCTAGCTACTTCTTCCAAGCCAAGTTGATTCAAGACTGCACGACTGGTTTCCATCATAAATGGCTCAATCAAGTGAGCAACGACACGAAGGCTAGCTGCCAAGTGACTCATAACACTTGATAATTGGTCACGAAGAGCTTCATCCTTGGCCAAGACCCATGGAGCTGTCTCGTCGATGTATTTGTTAGTACGAGAGATAAGGGTCCAGACTGCTTCTAAAGCACGTGGATAGTCAACTGCTTCCATGTAGGTGTGGTAGTCAGCGATTGATTGTTCTGCAACGTCAGCAAGAGCATGGTCAAACTCTGTCACACCTTCCACATAGGCAGGGACTTGCCCGCCAAAGTACTTATTAATCATAGAAACCGTACGGTTGAGGAGGTTTCCAAGGTCATTGGCCAATTCGTAGTTAATACGGCCGACATAGTCTTCTGGAGTGAAGGTTCCGTCTGAACCAACTGGAAGGCTACGCATGAGGTAGTAACGAAGTGGATCTAGTCCAAAACGCTCTACCAACATTTCAGGATAAACGACATTCCCTTTAGACTTAGACATTTTACCGTCTTTCATGACGAACCAACCGTGAGCAATCAAACGATCTGGCAATTTGATATCCAACATCATAAGAAGGATTGGCCAGTAGATTGAGTGAAAACGAAGGATGTCTTTTCCAACCATATGGAAGACTGTTCCGTTCCAGAACTTGTCAAAGTTAGCGTGTTCGTCTTGATCGTAACCAAGAGCTGTCACATAGTTGAGCAAAGCATCAAACCAGACGTAGACAACGTGTTTTGGATTAGATGGTACTGGCACACCCCATGTAAAGGTGGTACGAGATACCGCCAAATCCTCTAAACCTGGCTCGATGAAGTTGCGAAGCATTTCATTCAGACGACCATCTGGAGTGATAAATTCAGGATGGGACTTGAAAAATTCAACCAAACGATCTTGGTATTTGCTGAGGCGAAGGAAGTATGATTCTTCAGATACCCATTCAACCTCGTGACCTGATGGAGCAATACCACCAGTTACATTTCCAGCTTCATCACGGAAAACTTCCGCAAGCTGGCTTTCTGTAAAGAATTCCTCATCTGATACTGAGTACCAACCAGAGTATTCACCCAAATAGATATCATCTTGAGCAAGCAAGCGCTCAAATACTTGAGCCACTACTTTTTCATGGTAGTCATCCGTTGTACGGATGAATTTATCGTATGAGATATCTAGTAATTGCCAGAGTTCTTTGACTCCAACTGCCATCCCATCAACATAGGCTTGAGGTGTGATACCAGCTTCTTCTGCTTTTTGTTGAATCTTTTGACCATGCTCATCAAGACCTGTCAGATAAAAGACATCGTAACCCATCAGGCGTTTGTAACGGGCTAGGACATCACAGGCGATGGTTGTGTAGGCAGAACCGATATGAAGTTTACCAGATGGATAGTAAATTGGCGTTGTAATATAAAAATTCTTTTCAGACATAATTTTTCCTTTCCAGGCAAATGAAACCTGTTTTTCTAACACTTCATTATATCACATTTTTAAGGATTTTCGATAGGGAAATCTATACAAAAACAAGATAGACGAGTGTCCATCTTGTTGATCTTATTCATAACGAAGGGCTTCAATTGGATCAAGTTTCGATGCCTTGTTGGCTGGCAAGACCCCAAAAATCATACCAACACTAGCCGAAACTGCAAGACTAAATAGGGCAACTGGGATTGATACTCCCACTTCTATACCCGCAATCAAACCTTGCAATAGTATACCAGCTATAGCGGTCAAGCCTGTCGCAATTGTCAAACCAATGACTCCGCCTAGCAAGGTCAAAATCATGGATTCAATCAAAAACTGGATTAAAATATTAGCACGTGTTGCACCCAAAGCCTTACGAAGACCAATTTCACGCGTTCGCTCTGTCACCGAAACCAGCATGATGTTCATAACACCAGTCCCACCAACAAAGAGGGAAATCCCCGCAATGGCACTAATAATCGTAGTTATAAAGCCGAACAGTTGTTGTACTTCTTGGAAGGCTGCAGTCGCATCTGCCACCTGATACTCCCCTTGCTGAAGACCAGCAATCTCGGTCAATTTTCTAGCTAATTCTGGTCCCACAGTCGGTGTCAAACTGGTATCATTGACACGGAAGACAATATCAGAAATTTCATCCATATTGAAGTTATTGGCAAGAGAAATATTAGTCGTAATTGGAAGTCCACCAATACCAAAAGTCTTGGCAGTCTTGGCTTCATCGCTGGTATAGACACCAATGACACGATAGCTAAAGCCACCAACATCTATAACCTGGTTAACAGCTTCTTGAGCAGATCCAAACAGGCTATTAGCAAGTTCTTGGTCTAGTAAAATGACACTGGCCACATCTTTATAATCCTGAGCTATGAGACTTCGTCCTGCAACAATTTCATTTTCAACCGCCTTCATGTAAGTAATATTTCCACCTGTCAAGCTAGCGCGCTCCACTTTTTTGTCTTTATAAGACAAGGTGGTATTGGTCGAGTTGGTTACATAGTAACTGTCCACACCCTTAAGTTTAGCAGCCTCCTTGACCCAAACTTCTTGTGGTTTTGGTGGTTCCACAGGAACATCCTCTTCTTTCCCAGACACTGTCAAAGCTGATTGTTTTTGGGTAAAAGAACCGTCTTTACTTTTAATAGGCGAGAAAAAGACATGGATATTCTTCTGTGACTTGGTCATATTTTTATTAACCTGACGAGACATAGAATCTCCCAGAGCCATAATCACAACAACTGAGGAAACACCGATAACAATCCCAATCATGGTTAAGAAAGAACGCATCTTGTGGGCCATGATAGATGAAAAGGCAAATTTCAGATTCTGCATCTTAGTTTTCCTCCTTCTCTAACTGAGCACTATCCGATGAAATAACTCCATCTCGAATGACAATCTGGCGTTTAGCATAAGCAGCGATCTCAGGCTCATGTGTTACCATGATAATGGTTTTTCCTTCTTTGTTTAGTTCAACTAATAATTGCATGATTTGGTTACCTGTTTTGGTATCCAAGGCTCCTGTCGGTTCGTCCGCTAGGATAATAGAAGGATTGTTTACCAAGGCACGCGCAATAGCCACACGTTGCTTTTGACCACCAGATAATTCTGAAGGCAAATGGTGACTGCGTTCTGTCAATTCAACCTTATCTAAATATTCCTCAGCTAACTTGCGACGTTTTGAAGATGAAACTCCCGCGTAAATCAAGGGCAATTCTACGTTTTGCAGAGCATTAAGTTTAGATAGAAGAAAGAACTGCTGAAAGACAAATCCGATTTGTTGGTTACGGACCTTGGCTAGTTGTTTTTCACCTAATCCAGCCACTTCTTGACCTTCAAGATAATATTCTCCACTGGTTGGTGTATCCAACATCCCAATCGTATTCATGAGAGTGGACTTACCAGACCCAGAGGGTCCCATGATGGCAACAAACTCACCCTCATTCACTTCTAGGTTGATATTTTTGAGAACCTGCAGTTCTTGGTCACCATTACGGTAACTTCTGCAGATATTTTTTAGACTAATTAGTTTCTTCATCAGCCTTCACCTCTTTTCCTTCCTCTAGAGAAGACGTTGGGTTACTGATGACCTTGACTCCATTTGTCAGACCTGAAGTGATTTCTTGGTTGTCTGCATCAGCATTGCCCAAACCAACTTCCACTTTCTTAGCCTTTTTCTGCTCGTCAAGCACCCAGACATAGTTCTTATCATTTTCAGTCACAACACTTGTTAGAGGAACCAGAATAGCTTTACTCTTATTCTTAACCTCAACACTTACTGAGAATCCTTGTTTCAAGTCACCGATTTCACTTGTAACATCGATGGTATATGGATATTTAGAACCAGAATTACCACCTGCTGCGGCAGTAGCTGCACTTGCTGCTTCACCATTGTTTTTAGGGTAGTCAGAAATGTAGCTAATCTTACCAGTCCAGCTCTTATCTTGGTACACTTTAGAAGTGAAGGTTACTTCTTGTCCTACAGAGAGGTTGGCAAGGTTATATTCAGATAGTTCACCCTTAACTTGCAAGTTTTCATTACTTACGACATGAACGACTACTTGGCTAGCTCCTGTTGGAGATTTAGAAACATTACGGTTGACTTCGACCACAGTTCCCTCTAAGGTACTGAGAACCGTCATTGCATCCAACTGACTTTGAGCCTTGCTTAATTGCGCTGCTGCATCTGCACGAGCATCACGAGCATCACCTAATTGTGCATCAATAGATGACACTGCATTTCCTGAGACTGGAGCTGGAGTTTGGGCTGCAGCTCCTTCGCCTCCTGCTGGTACTGGTAACTGGGGAGCTGAAGCAGCTTCATTTCGTGCTTGATTGAGTTCATTGATATGACGATCTGCCTTAGCTACTGCTCGGCTAGCTGAATCATAGGCCGCCTGGGCTTCTGAACTACTGTACTTAACTAAAGCCTGCCCTTCGCTGACCTTATCACCCACAGAAACAAGGATTTCATCTAAATCTCCCTTACTAGCATCAAAATAAACATATTGTTCATTTTTTGCTGTTACTGTCCCTGACAATAATACAGAGGACGCCACGCTTCCTTCCTTGGCAACAACAAGATGAGTAGGCTCATCTTTTACCGCGGTCTGAGATGGTTGTCTAAAGAGCAAAATCCCCCCAGCACCTAATACAACTACACTGGCAGCACCGATTGCTGCATACAATTGCCACTTTTTAGCTTTACGATTCTTCTTCATAATGAAACTCCTTTTTGATTTAAAGTCCTTAACAATATTATATAAAAATTAGCAAATATAAACAATAACAGTTTAGAACGAAATAATGACATTTCGGGATTTGATTATTGTTCGGAATCCATTTTTGTTACCATTGTACTAGTTATATAATACACTTTATTTTTTCTTTTTGCAAGCCTTTTCTTTAATTTTTTTTGAACGTAGCAGATTTTTGCAATCAAATCAAAAAAAAGATAGAATATGACTATCAAAAAATGACACTCTACTATTTAAAAGAGTATAAAGGAGTTTTAAATGAGAGAATACGATATCATTGCTATCGGTGGTGGTAGCGGAGGAATTGCTACCATGAATCGTGCTGGTGAACACGGAGCCAAAGCGGCCGTTATTGAGGAAAAGAAATTAGGTGGAACCTGTGTCAATGTCGGCTGCGTTCCTAAAAAAATTATGTGGTACGGGGCGCAAATCGCTGAGACTTTCCATCAATTTGGAGAAGACTACGGCTTTAAGACTACTGATCTTAACTTTGACTTTGCTACCCTACGTCGTAATCGTGAAGCCTACATTGATCGCGCTCGTTCTTCTTATGATGGCAGTTTTAAACGCAACGGTGTAGACTTGATTGAAGGTCATGCTGAATTTGTAGATTCTCATACTGTCAGCGTAAATGGTGAACTCATTCGTGCCAAGCATATCGTGATTGCTACAGGTGCCCATCCAAGTATTCCAAACATTCCTGGTGCTGAGCTAGGTGGCTCTTCTGATGATGTATTTGCCTGGGAAGAATTGCCAGAGTCAGTTGCTATTCTAGGCGCTGGTTATATCGCCGTTGAATTGGCTGGCGTACTCCACACCTTTGGTGTCAAGACAGATCTCTTTGTTCGTCGCGACCGTCCTTTACGTGGTTTTGATTCTTACATCGTTGAAGGTTTGGTAAAGGAAATGGAAAGAACAAACTTGCCACTTCATACTCACAAAGTCCCTGCCAAATTAGAAAAAACTGCTGAGGGCATTACCATTCATTTTGAAGATGGTACTAGTCACACAGCTAGTCAAGTTATCTGGGCTACTGGTCGCCGTCCAAACGTTAAGGGCTTGCAACTTGAAAAAGCTGGAGTAACTCTGAACGAACGTGGCTTTATCCAAGTGGATGAATACCAAAATACTGTTGTTGAGGGAATCTACGCTCTAGGTGATGTGACAGGCGAAAAAGAACTAACTCCAGTTGCTATCAAGGCTGGACGTACTTTATCTGAACGTCTCTTTAACGGCAAAACAACTGCAAAAATGGACTACTCAACTATTCCAACTGTTGTCTTTTCACACCCTGCTATCGGAACTGTTGGTTTGACAGAAGAACAAGCTATCAAAGAATATGGTCAAGACCAAATCAAGGTTTACAAATCAAGCTTTGCATCTATGTACTCTGCCGTTACTAGCAATAGACAAGAATCCCGTTTCAAATTGATCACAGCTGGTTCAGAAGAAACAGTTGTCGGACTTCATGGAATTGGCTACGGCGTTGATGAAATGATTCAAGGATTTGCTGTTGCTATCAAAATGGGAGCAACCAAGACTGACTTTGACGCAACTGTGGCGATTCACCCAACTGCATCCGAAGAATTTGTAACCATGCGTTAATCGAAACAAAAGAAGCTGATACAAATGTGTCTGCTTCTTTTTTGATTATTTACGAATCAACAAAACAATTATCCAACTTAATTAGTAAGCAAATCGGCCGTTACAGTCTTTGTTACCTTGTTTTAAAAAATCGGTTGACAATAATTCCTCTTCGAGTATAATAGTTACTATACATCAGAAAAGAGGTTAACTATTTTGAAAAAAGCTCACGTTTATGCTCTCCCTGCTATTGGGGCTGCTCTCATTGCTGTATTGGCACAAATCAGTCTTCCAATTGGACCTGTTCCCTTCACTCTGCAGAACTTTGCAATCGGCTTGATTGCTACTGTCTTTAGACCGAGAGAGGCTGTACTTTCTGTTGGACTCTATCTTCTTCTAGGTGCTATCGGTCTTCCTGTCTTTGCAGGAGGTGGAGCTGGTTTTCAGGCGTTAGTTGGCCCTACTGCAGGCTATCTTTGGTTTTATCTTGTATACTCTGGACTTACTTCTTCCCTAACTAACAGCAAGAGTGGTGTTGTCAAGATTTTTCTTGCAAACCTCTTGGGTGATGCCCTTGTCTTTATCGGAGGGATTCTCAGCTTGCATTTTCTAGCTGGAATGCCATTTGAAAAAGCTCTTTTTGTGGGGGTCATTCCCTTTATCATTCCAGACCTTGGTAAACTTCTAGCTATTAGTTTTATTAGCCGTCCATTACTTCAACGCCTTAAAAATCAGGCTTACTTTACTAACTAAAAAAGGATATCGAGTTATCATGACTCAGTATCCTTTTCTTTTATTTTGACAACTTAGTTACCTTTAAAAGCATCCACCATCGTTTGAAATTCTTCATTGGAGAGAGTAATCCCTTTGCCCATTTTAGTATGGTCTGGACTCCAAGCACGAATATCAAACTTTGCAGGAGCACCATTAAAGCTCACACGGTTGATTTCCTTGGTCCAACCTTTTTCGTTTTCAGAAAGAGTCAACAAGTGCTCTTCAATTTTAAATGTAAATTCTGCCATTTTCTTCTCCTTTTTTAGCTTTCATTTGATTATTCGTAAAATCTTGTAGATTTTAGGAAAATTTTATATAATATTGATATAAAAGAAGGGAGGCCACTATGAGACATAAATTCCAGCAAGTTCTAGATAAAATACATGACTTTTTAAATGGACATGAAGAACCAGACCAGACTGAAAGCAACTCCCTTACAGCCACTATTGAAGAGGCTATCCAGAAACAAACTGCTGTTCACCTGATCTTGTCAGAGACAAGTTTTACAGGTGACATCATCAAATACGATCAGCAACGCCAGCAAATTATCGTGAAAAATTTTGCCAAAAATGTGACCCGTATTATCCGCATAAGCGATATTCAACGCCTGCGATTTGTCCCTTCAACTGTCCAAACAGCCCAAAAAAATAGATTTAAGAAAGAGTGAGATGTAGTTGCTTCATCCCACTCTTTTTTCTTAGCGAATTTGTTCAAAATGTAAATGAACTGCGATATGATCTCCATAACCACTTCTTTCCAAGTCACGTTGTAGACGATAGGAAATGTAGTGTTCTGCTATGGTAATGTAACCTGCACCCAGTAAACGATGTTCAACCATAGACTGAATCATGCTGATGGTAGCACGTTCCACCTTGGCTTCTTCCAAATCCAAAACCACTTTCTTAGTGACTTGTGCAAGGTTTTGACGCAAATCATCTGTCAATACATAGACAGTCTGGGCTGCCTTTAAGATAGCTTGATAAATCTTATCTGGATTAAATTCAGCAATTTCTCCATCACGTTTGATTACTTGCATAGATTTCTCCTTTATTCTTTGTTTTCTTTAATTTCTGCCAGCATTTTTTCTTCTTCTGCTGTCAGTTGATAATTTTCTAATAAATCCGGTCTGCGCTCGTAGGTTTTCTTTAAACTCTCATACAGTCGCCACTGACGAATCTTTTCATGGTGCCCGCTCATCAGAACATCTGGTACGACCATACCTCGATAATCATAAGGACGTGTATACTGAGGATATTCAAGAAGACCAGAAGAAAAACTATCATCTTGGTGGCTAGATTCCTTGCCAATCACTTCTGGAATCAGGCGAACTGTAGCATCAATCATGGTCATGGCCGCCAATTCTCCTCCAGTCAAGACATAGTCGCCTAGAGAAATCTCATCTGTCACCAAGGTCTTAATGCGCTCATCATAACCCTCGTAGTGCCCGCAGATAAAGATTAGTTCTTCCTCTTGAGCCAAATCCTCAGCATAAGTCTGATCAAATTTCTTCCCTGCAGGATCAAGGAGAATCACGCGCGGATTTTTCTTTTCAATAGCATCAAAGGCATCGAAAATAGGTTGGGCTCGGAGCAACATCCCCTGTCCGCCTCCGTATGGCTCATCGTCGACATGGCGGGCCTTTTCAGCATATTCTCGAAAATTATGATACTGAATATCCAAGAGCCCTTTTTCACGAGCCTTTCCAACAATTGAGTGCTCCAGTGGAGAGAACATCTCTGGAAAGAGGGTTAAAATATCAATTTTCATCGTCTAACCCTTCTAAGATTTCCACATCGACGCGGTTATTTGGAATATCGACATTGAGAACCACTGGTGGGATATAAGGCAATAACAAATCACGCTTGCCTTTTCGTTTGACCACCCAGACATCGTTAGCACCTGGTTGTAGGATTTCCTTGATGGTTCCGACCAAGTTATCACCCTCGTAGACTTCCAAACCGATAATCTCGTGATAGTAGAATTCACCATCATCTAGATCGTCCAAATCGTCCTCAGCAACCTTGAGACTGTATCCTTTGTACTTTTCGATAGCGTTGATATGGTACATATCTTTGAATTTAATGATGTCAAAGTTCTTCTGTTTACGGTGGCTAGCAATAGTTACTGTTTGAACAAACTGATCTTTTTCATCAAACAAGGCCAGCTCAGCCCCTTTTTTAAACCGTTCTTCTGCAAAATCCGTCACAGACAAGACTCGCATCTCACCCTGCAATCCTTGCGTATTGACGATTTTCCCAACATTAAAGTAGTTCATCTTGTCTCCTGTAGTCTCCTTCTTTCCATCTTATTCTGACAATTCTCGAATAATAGTCGCAATTTTTTCTGATTCTGACCATTGTAAATAATGGTTATTCCCTCCTAAAATGAGTTTAGTATTGGAAGTCCAATATTCTGATTCTCTGTACTCTTTTTCTCTATAAGCCTGACAAAAAATAAACACAGGAATATAAGATTCTATAGATACATTCTCAAAATCTTCCTCAGTAATCTCTCCAGATATCTGAAATCCTGGATCTTGATTTTCCAACTCTGAACCTTTTTCTTGCATTATTTTCCATATTTCTTTATTAATTTCAGGGCTAAATGTTGCTTGAGTTAAGTTCTTAAAATAAAGTTCAGGACCATACTCGTCAATCAGTCTCATCTGCTCTTCCATTTCTGGATAAGGATTTTCTGAAAAATCAGCAAACATGACTTTTTTAGTTGTCGGTTCCATTGCTACTAAAGCCTGACACTTAATTGGTTTGTTGAGCAATTTACAAGCTAAAAT
Source organism: uncultured Streptococcus sp. (assembly GCF_963518475.1). Classification (GTDB taxonomy): domain Bacteria; phylum Bacillota; class Bacilli; order Lactobacillales; family Streptococcaceae; genus Streptococcus. The sequence continues at coordinate 20,920 of NZ_CAUQJA010000002.1, forward strand.
TCCACTCAAACTATGTACACAAAGTATATATTCAGAAATCCCTAATTCTTCAAGTACTTCATAAACCGCATCTGCAAGATTATCTAGATTTTTTCCAGCTTGGTCATGAATCGGACTCCTACCTGTGTTCGGAAAATCAATTGTCAAATAACCAATTGTAGGAGGAAGTTTTTCAAGTATAAGTGAAAAATTTTCATAACTTGGTAGTAAACCTGCACCACTTAAACAAACTAGCATTTTCTTTTGCTTTTGATAAGTAACAGAGAGACTACCAATTTCTGTAGATACTTCAATCCTCTTCATAGAGAAATCCACTCGTTCTATATAATGAATTATTAAAAATCCTTATCCTTTATTTTAACACGTTCCAAGGATTTTCTCAAGTTAGAGGAAAATACATAGAGGGCCCGCTATAGTCCAAAAAGTGCTAATATTTTCCTCTTTAATGTTAATTTATATTTGAAAGATGAGATATTTACATTCCCGTTATACATATTGCTATAAAATGTATATTCCCCAATTTCACCCTGACTTGTTTTCCATTTCATTCTTAAACTAGGCATATTCTCTGGTAAATTTGTATGAATCAATAAGCATGTATAATTCTTTAAATTTTTAACTGTATGCAGTTTATTATTTACAATCAAACAATCGTTTCTTGAATCATAGTTTAAAGAATAAAATTCTACTATTTCAATATCAACTTCTTTGGGATAAAAAATCAAATGATTAAAAGGTTTGCTACTTATATTATGTGTAAATTCATGAATATAGTGAAAATTTGTATGTAAAGATTCAACCTCGAATGGTTTAATTTCCTTGATTTCAATATTATTGATATAAACCTTATTTTGGAAAGTTATCTTTATCATCACAGCAATAAATGTCGCAATTTGTAAAATTCGTAATAGCCAATCAATATACATTGACCAATCTATGTTAAAAACACAATCAATATTCATTCTTTTTTCAGTTTTCTTTCAAAAATCCTTCCAAATCACGCTCATGCTGATATTTGATAGCCGCCTTTTTGTCTTTTTCAAAAATGATCTTGGTTAGATCTATATCGTTGATGGCTGCGATTGCGACGGTGTAGTGAATGACATCAGCCAGTTCTTTTGCTAGTTCCTCGTTAGAATCCTGAACGCCCTCTTTTCTACCAGAACGACCATTCAAAACCTCAGCTACTTCTCCGACTTCCTCCACTAACTTCATAAAAAGACCTTCCTCAGTCCGAGACTGCTGGTAATGTTCCAGTAAGTAGTCTTGTAATTGTCTAAACGTTAAATCCTTCATATCCTGTTCCTTGCAAAAAAAGCGAGACATTCGTCCCGCCCTTCTTATTTTTCGTCAATAACGATTCTTACTTTTTTGTCTTCAGTTGGGACAGAGTAGACAATCGTTCTTATCGCAGAAATAGTGCGACCCTTACGACCGATTACACGACCCACATCGCTTTGATCAAGATCCAAATGATATTCCAAAAATTCTGGTGTATCTTCAATCTTGATAGTTAAGGCATCTGGTTGTGAAATCAAGGGTTTCACAATCGCAATAATGAGATTTTCAATCGTATCCATCTGTCAACCTACTTTAAACTTATTTTGAGAATTTAGAATCGTGGAATTTTTTCAATACGCCTTCTTTTGAAAGGATGTTGCGAACTGTATCTGAAGGTTGAGCTCCATCAGCCAACCATGCAAGAACGCGGTCTTCTTTCAAAGTTACTTGGTTTTCAGCAACAAGTGGGTTGTAAGTTCCAACTGTTTCGATGAAACGTCCGTCACGTGGTGAACGTGAATCTGCTACGTTGATACGGTAGAAAGGTTTTTTCTTAGAACCCATACGAGTCAAACGGATTTTAACTGCCATTTTTAAAGTCTCTTTTCTTATTTTTTATTTCGGTGAAATAGCTGAGCTATTTAGCACATGTTCTATTATAACAGATTTCTGATAGGTGTCAAGAAAAAAACTTGACAGACTATAAAATTTTTAAACCATTCAGAAATTTGTTATATTTTTAAAGAAAAATCAGAAAGAGAATGTCATAAATACTATTTTAGAAACATTTTATAAAGACCATCAACTCAAACCCTTCATATCGCCTGAACGTGATTTGGATACTTGGCTCCTAAATCCCAAGCCCGTTCCCAAGCTAAATATCAAGAATTTTAAGAACGATATCTACTGATTGATTTCAAAAAATATGAATCAATAGATTATAAATAGGGGAATAGTTTAGGTCTGTAAAAATTAACTTCTACACCTACAAAGCTTATTCTGACAGACTTTATAACAGTCTAAGAAAAAAAGTAGAGATTCATACAGTATCTAGATTTTCCAAAAAATTGCCACCTTGGCACATAAATTCTTGCTTTCCAGATTTAAATGTGATATATTTATAACATAAAATTTAAGTGTTATATATTTATAACATAAAAAAGGAGTCTATCATGAAAAAAAGTCAAAAAATGCGTGGCCTCATTGCAGTGATTGCCGTAGCTCTCTTTATTGATTTTACTGTTTTATTTGGTTCTAATCTTAGTTGGGGACCCAAGTTAGTTATTACTGGTATTTCAGTGTTAGGTCAAATTGTAGCTATTTGGGGCTGGCTACATAGGAAACCACGGCCTCATAAAAGTCAGAAAGGTAAGGGAAAGATTATTTTTGACTTGTCTGCTAAGCTTTACGCGATACTTGTGTTTGCAGCAAGCATTTTTTATACAGTAGGAATTTGGGTTGCGAACCCAAGCGAAAGTTCTGGTATTAAAGAATGGATTTTAGGAATTGGCCTCGTTATTGAAGTGATTGTATTTGTTTTTTTCTCCTTGAAAAATGTCAAGGAAACTCCGGACGAACGCTTTTATGCTAATTTAGCCAAGGCAGCTAGCTTGATGTTTTTTTTTATACTAGGCGCACTGATGATACTAGCAGTTATCATTGGGTATATGGGGTCTCTCACTCTTTACATGGGACAGATATTTATTAGCATAGCTGCCTTGATTTTCATCTTTGCGGTTGTCTATTTTATCTTGGAACGTAGAGGATAAGCATGGCCAAAGAAAGCAAGATTATTACTAATCTCAAATCTGTTCGTGAGTCCACAGGCATGACCCAGCAGGAGTTAGCCGACCTCATCGGCATGCGACGCGAGACAATTCTGCACTTGGAAAATAACCGTTACAATCCTTCGCTGGAAATGGCTCTTAAAATTGCTCAAGTTTTTAATCTGAAAGTAGAAGACCTCTTTGAACTCAGACAGAAAGAGGAAGCATAATTCTTTTCGAGACCTAGTATTAAGTTCATTGACTAATTAGGAATTGAAGCCAAAAGAAAAAATCCTTTGAAAATGTGCTCTTTTAAAATATAGTAATTCTTTCGAATTAACGTTTACTAATTGTGATGCTTTACGAGCTTTCTTAAGATCTGGTTTCCTAAATACTTCGAGTACACTTATGGTATTGATACCTCTAAACAAGCGACTTTCAGGTTGGCTTCCTCTTAAACTGTCTTGTCACTAACATTTGAAATCCACTTCCTTTTAGGGTACAATGGTAGAAATAAATTTTTGAGAGGAACAGAATGAAAAAACTAGCAACCCTTCTTTTACTATCCACTATAGCCCTAGCTGGGTGTAGCAGCATCCAACGTAGTCTGCGTGGTGATGACTATGTTGATTCCAGTCTTGCTGCTGAGGAAAGCTCCAAAGCAGCAGCCCAATCTACCAAGGAGTTAAACGATGCTTTAACAAACGAAAACGCAAATTTCCCACAACTATCTAAAGAAGTAGCTGAAGACGAGGCTGAAGTGATTCTCCACACAAGTCAAGGAGATATCCGTATCAAACTCTTCCCCAAACTCGCTCCTCTAGCGGTTGAAAACTTCCTCACTCATTCCAAAGAAGGCTACTATAACGGCATTACCTTCCACCGTGTCATCGATGGCTTCATGGTTCAAACTGGAGATCCAAAAGGCGACGGTACAGGTGGTCAGTCCATCTGGCATGACAAGGATAAGACTAAAGACAAGGGAACTGGTTTCAAAAACGAGATTACTCCTTATCTCTATAACATCCGTGGTGCTCTTGCTATGGCTAATACTGGTCAACCAAACACCAATGGCAGCCAGTTCTTCATCAACCAAAACTCTACAGATACCTCTGCTAAACTCCCTACAAGCAAGTATCCAAAGAAAATCATCGAAGCCTACAAAGATGGTGGAAATCCTAGTCTAGATGGTAAACACCCAGTCTTTGGCCAAGTGGTTGACGGTATGGATGTTGTAGATAAGATTGCCAAAGCAGAAAAAGATGAAAAAGACAAACCAACTACTGCTATCACAATCGACAGCATCGAAGTGGTGAAAGACTACAATTTTAAATCTTAAAAACCAAAAAATACAGTATCCACATTCGGTACTGTATTTCTTTTACTCTCATTCTTAAGTTAAACTATTAAAATCCCAGATTTGGTCCATCCAGCCATCATAGAAGTCTGGTTCGTGACAGACCATAAGAATCGATCCCTTGTATTCTTTAAGAGCACGTTTGAGTTCATCCTTGGCATCCACATCCAGGTGGTTAGTCGGTTCGTCCAGCACTAAAACGTTGTTTTCACGATTCATCAAGAGACAGAAACGAACCTTGGCTTGTTCCCCACCTGACAAGACCTGAATCTGGCTTTCAATATGCTTGGTTGTCAGACCACATCGGGCAAGGGCTGCACGAACTTCTGCTTGGTTAAGGGCAGGAAAGGCATTCCAGACGGCCTCTAGTGGCGTTTGACGATTGCCCCCTTCTACTTCCTGCTCAAAATAACCAAGTTCTAGGTAGTCACCACGTTCAACTTCCCCAGCAATTGGTGGAATAATACCCAAGAGAGACTTCAAGAGAGTTGTTTTCCCGATACCGTTGGCACCGATAATAGCAACCTTTTGATTGCGTTCAAAGGTAAGATTTAAAGGCTTAGTCAGAGGACGGTCATAACCAATCTGCAAATCCTTGGCTTGGAAGATAAAGCGCCCTGGCGTACGAGCTGATTTGAAATCAAAGGATGGCTTTGGTTTCTCACTTTGGAGTTCGATAATATCCATCTTATCCAATTTCTTCTGACGAGACATGGCCATATTTCGTGTTGCAACACGCGCTTTGTTTCGAGCGACGAAGTCCTTGAGGTCGGCAATCTCTTTCTGCTGACGTTCGTAGGCAGCCTCCAGCTGAGATTTCTTCATGGCATAGACTTCTTGGAACTGGTAGTAGTCACCAGAGTAACGCGTCAGCTGTTGATTTTCCACATGGTAAACAATATTGATAACGTCATTTAGGAATGGAATATCGTGTGAAATAAGGACAAAGGCATTCTCATAGTTTTGGAGATAGCGCTTGAGCCAATCAATATGCTCAGCATCCAAGTAGTTGGTCGGCTCGTCCAAAAGCAAGATATCAGGCTTTTCAAGGAGGAGTTTAGCCAAAAGTACCTTGGTTCTTTGCCCACCTGACAAAGAGGTTACATCTGTATCCATGCCAAAGTCCATGACACCAAGAGCACGCGCCACTTCGTCAATTTTGGCATCCAAGGTATAGAAATCACGACTCTCCAAACGATCTTGGAGTTCTCCAACTTCTTCCATGAGAGCATCAACGTCCGCTCCGTCTTCAGCCATTTCCATATAAAGGTCATTGATACGAGCTTCAGCTTTGAATAGCTCATCAAAGGCCGTACGGAGAACATCGCGCACCGACTGCCCTTCAGCAAGGACAGAGTGCTGATCCAAGTAACCTGCCGTCACATATTTGGACCACTCAACCTTCCCTTCATCTGGCAACATCTTACCAGTCACAATACTCATAAAGGTCGATTTTCCTTCACCATTGGCACCGACCAGACCGATATGTTCTCCCTTGAGGAGACGGAAAGACACATCTTCAAAAATTGCACGGTCACCAAAACCGTGACTCAGATTTTTAACTTCTAAAATACTCATTTTAATTCCTTATCTTATTTTTAGGTAATTGTTTATAGAGGAGCCAAGCCAGATAGCCACCTAAGGTGTTGGTCCACAAATCATCAATCTCAAAGACGCGATTGAAATCAAAGAAAAAGTCCAAGACTAACTGCGTACACTCAATTCCAAGACTCACAAGAAAACTGAAAAAGATCACTTTTCTTATTTGCCTCAAGTTTGGAAGGAGATAAAGGAGTTGGAATATCAAAGGAAAAAGTAAGAAGGCATTGAGGATATTTTGTAGAAAAAGCCAACATAATTGTCCTATGTCACTCACTTCGCCCAGTTTCCAGAGAGAATTGAAAGGAGTCAAAAGAAAAACCAGGCGTCCAAGATGCTGAATACCTGGAGTTTCCACTCCTACGGGAGAATGTTCTTGAGGAGTAAAGCAAAAATAGACAATGCAAATGCTATAGAAAATGACTCCCCAGACCAAAATATGATTATAAGTCTTCTTCATCATTAAGGATTGACTGCTGCAACTGCTTTCTGGCGGTCACGTTTCATTGTATTAGAGCGCAATTGTCCACAAGCTGCATCAATATCAGTACCATGCTCTTGACGAACAACACAGTTAACCCCTTTTTTCTTAAGCGTATCATAGAAGGCCAGGACGCGCTCTTTAGGACTACGGCTATATTGGTCATGCTCACTAACTGGGTTATAAGGAATCAAGTTTACATAAGACAATTTCTTGATATTCTTGAGCAATTCAGCCAATTCCAAGGCTTGTTCTACACCATCATTGACTTCATTGAGCATGATATACTCAAAGGTCACACGACGATTTGTTGTTTCGATGTAGTACTCAATAGCAGCAAAGAGTTTTTCAATCGGAAAGGCACGGTTAATCTTCATGATGCTTGAGCGCAATTCATTATTGGGTGCGTGAAGGGAAACAGCCAGATTGACCTGAACTCCTTCATTAGCAAAATCACGAATTTTATGGGCCAAACCTGAGGTTGAAACCGTAATGTGACGAGCACCGATAGCCATTCCCTTGTCATCATTGATGGTACGAACGAAATTCAAGACATTGTTATAGTTATCAAAAGGCTCACCGATACCCATGACAACGATATGGCTGACGCGTTCATCCTGACCACGCTCATCAAAGTATTTCTGAACCAGCATGATTTGCGCTACAATTTCCCCATTATTGAGGTCACGTTGTTTCTTAATCAAACCAGAAGCACAGAAGGTACAACCGATATTACAGCCGACCTGAGTGGTCACACAGACTGACAAACCATAGTGCTGACGCATAAGTACTGTCTCTATCAACATACCATCTGGCAATTCAAAAAGATATTTAACTGTCCCATCAGCAGACTCTTGAACAATACGTTGTTTCAAGGGATTGACCACAAACTGGTCATTAAGCTTAGCAATCAAATCTTTTGACAGGTTGGTCATTTCTTCAAATGACTGGACACGTTTACGGTAAAGCCATTCCCAGATTTGGTCTGCACGGAATTTCTTTTCTCCCTGCTCCAAAACCCATTCCTGCATGGTTTGACGTGTTAAACTATAAATTGACGGTTTCATTTCTTCTCCTTATTCTCTACTCACTTCTGACGAATGACAAAATGACGTTGCCCCTTGTCCTCTTTCTGAGAATGCTGGTCTTTCTGACGACGTCTATTTTTCTTATCTGCATTCGGTTTTCGTTTTGTTTGAGCCGGTTTTTTTCCTTTTCTAGAAGGTATTTCTTCTTCCTTCTTTCGCATTTTCTTGTCAAATGATGCTCGCTTAGGGGCTTCATTTTCTAGGACAAAATAGGCACAACCATAACTACAATACTCTAAAAGGTAGTCTTGTAAACGACTGATTTTTTCAAGTTTTTCTTCTGTTCGGTCATCCTTGTAAAAACCTCGTAAGCGAAGCTGTTCGTTGCTCCAATCTCCCACGATATAATCAAACTTGGTTAAGACTTCTGAAAAACGCTGATTAAAAGCCGTCACATCAAAGGCATCCTTGATATTTTCCACCAAGGAAAAAGCTATCCCTTCCGTTTCAACCTTGTCCCCGTGTAAATGAAACTCAGGACCAGGAAACTTGTTATAGTTGTATAATTCAGGTGCAATTTCTTTTCGCATAGATATCCTTTTTTCACGATTACTTAATACTTTATTCTACCATAATTTCTATCAGTTAGCACGTTTCTCATAAAAATGAAAAAAGTCTGACGATTTTGTCAGACCAAAATAATATAACCTTAAAAAGAGAAGAACAATTCTTCCCTCCAACTATCATTATTTAGCAGCTGCGTACAATTCATCTACTTTATTCCAGTTGATTACTGAGAAGAAAGCTTTGATGTAGTCAGGACGCACGTTGCGGTATTTCACGTAGTAAGCATGTTCCCAAACGTCCAAGCCCAAGATTGGTTTTTTACCTTCTGAGATTGGTGTGTCTTGGTTTGCTGTTGAAGTCACTTCAAGTTTACCCTCTTGGTTAACAACCAACCATGCCCAGCCAGAACCGAAACGAGTTGTTGCTGCTGCAGTGAAGGCTGCTTGGAATTCTTCAAATGAACCAAATGTTGCATCAATTGCTGCTGCAAGTTCTGCTGAAGGAGCTGTTTTCTCAGGAGTCATCAATTCCCAGAAAAGAGCATGGTTCAAGTGTCCACCACCATTGTTAATAAGCGCTTGACGGATATCAGCTGGAATAGATTCTACATCAGCAAGCAAGGCTTCAAGGTCTTCACCGATTTCAGGGTGTTTTTCTAGAGCTGCATTGGCATTGTTGACATAAGTTTGATGGTGTTTGTCATGGTGCAAGTGCATTGTTTCCGCATCGATGTATGGTTCCAAAGCGTCGTATGCATATGGAAGATCTGGTAAGATAATAGCCATCTGTAATACCTCTTTTTCTTTCTATATGAAAATGATAACGCAAACATTCACTTTTTTCAAGTTTTTTGCTTATAGATGAAGAAATCACTGAGATACTTTCTAATAAAACAAGCAAATCAGCAAGAAACCCACGACAAGATAATCCTGACGCGAGTTGTAGTTTCAAAAAATGTCAATTGGCCTGACTAGCAATCTGTAGGAGTGCCTTTTCAAAAAGGAAACTCTTTTCATAAAGACCTGTCTTAATCTGATAGTCTGTCTCAATCAAATAAGAAATAGCTTGCTTCAAAAAGCTCAAGGAAAGTCCTCGTGAATCCCTCAGAGCAAACTTAATCTGATAGGGATTTGGATTGCGTCCGAGAAAACTACCTAAACTACTTCCAATCTGCGATTCTGTTTGCCCAGACTCCGCCAAAATTTTCACCTGAGTAAAAGTCCGAAATTGTCCTAGCATGACTGCAATCAGTTTGATTTCATCTTCACCTTGCAAGGTCAAGTCTCTAACCAAATCGCGCGCCTGGTCCATCTTTTTAGTCAGAATAAACTGAGTTAAATCAAAAATATTGTCCTGTAAGGTCTTGGGAATTGCGTTAACAATATCCTCTTCCTCGATAACAGAATCTGCCTTATAAGACTGTAAAAAGAGGAGATTTTTCTGGATTTCGCTAAATTGAAAACCAGATTTGATAAGGAGATTTTCAAAAGAATGATTGGCAAACTGCAGACCTTGTTTCTGGCTCCACTTTTGGAAATACTGTCGCAATTCTTGTTCTTTTGCTTCTACTGCATCGAAGACCTTAGCATCACGCTTAAGTAATTTAACCAACCTTCTTTTGCTATCCAGCTTTCCTTCCGCAAAGATCAACAACTTGGTTGTTGGAGAAGGATTGTCAAGGTATTCCTCAAATGACTTGAGCTCATCATCTGTTAAAAAGCGTTTCTTGGCTGTTGTAATATCGACAAAATGATCCAATATCACGATTTTCTCATCCGCAAAGAAAGGAAGGCTGACCAACTCCAGTTCCACATCCTTGTAAACTACTTCTTTCATATCAAAGTAGGCAAAGTTGAGGTCAGCAGAATCATAGCCAATCTGTTTCAATACTTGACTCTTCATAACTTCAAACTGACCCTGATCTGTCCCTGTAAATAAGCTCAGACTAGGTAAATTTGATAAAGTCAACTTCTGGCTTTCTTCAATGGCTAGCATCTTCTCTCCTTTCTTCTAATTTTTTAATGAATTTAATCAATATAGCGCAATTTCCCACGGAAATCTTCTAGGCTTTCGTACCCTTTTTCCGCCATGATTGCTTTCAGTTCATTAGTAATACGATCAAAAGCACCAACTCCCTCTTTGTGAAGGGTGGTTCCCACCTGCACCATACTCGCTCCACAGAGGATATGTTCAAAGGCATCACGACCAGTCAAAACGCCACCGGTTCCGATGATTTGGATTTGAGGATTTAAGCGTTGATAAAAGGCATGAACATTAGCTAGAGCAGTTGGTTTGATATACTCACCACCAATGCCACCGAAACCATTTTTAGGACGAATAACGACAGACTCATCTTCTATATAAAGGCCGTTTCCGATAGAGTTGACGCAGTTGACAAACTTAAGAGGATACTTATTGAAAATAGCTGCCGCTTGGTCAAAGTGAACAATGTCAAAATATGGTGGCAATTTAATTCCAAGAGGTTTGGTGAAGTAGGCAAACACCTCTGCCAAAATCCGGTCTGTTGTCTCAAAATCATAGGCAATCTGAGGTTTTCCTGGAACATTTGGACAGGAGAGGTTTAGCTCAGTCAGACCACGAAAATCACTCTCTTGGACTTTTTTCAAAATAGTATGGGTTTCCTCTGGAGACATGCCAACTAGAGATAAAAAGAAAGTTCGGTTTGGCTCTTTTTCCTGCAAGTCCAAAAGATAGTCCAAATAATAGTCTAAACCATTATTTGGCAAGCCCATAGAGTTGATAGAACCAAGTGGAACATCTTGGTAGCGTGGCTCAGGATTTCCCTGACGAAAGTCCAAGGTTGCTGTCTTAGTGACAAAGGTTCCTGCCGCTGAGTTTTTAACCCCTTCTAACTCCTCTATCGTCATACAAGCCACACCTGCTGCATTCATCAAACAATTGTCAAACTCAAAGCCAGCTATTTGTGTTTTCGTTGATACCATGATTCTAATCCTCCAGATTCCTTTTATTGCTAATATTATATCACATTTTCAGATTTTCTCTTTGAGAAAGATATTTACAAGAAAAAGGTTCGTTTTTATCTATTTTCAAAAAGTCTCAAAACTAAATTGATAGAATTTTTAGAAAATTTTTGTTTTTCTCTTTACAGTTAAAAAATTTTCTGCTATAATGACTCATGTAATAAAATATAACAACAAAAGGAGAACGATATGACATCTGCTAAAGAATATATCCAAAGCGTGTTTGAAACTGTAAAAGCTCGTAACGGGCACGAGGCTGAATTCCTCCAAGCTGTCGAAGAATTTTTCAACACTTTGGAACCTGTATTTGAAAAACACCCTGAGTATATAGAAGAAAATATCTTGGCACGTATTACTGAACCAGAGCGCGTGATTTCTTTCCGTGTTCCTTGGGTTGACCGTGATGGAAAAGTTCAAGTAAACCGTGGCTACCGTGTTCAATTCAACTCAGCTGTTGGACCATACAAAGGCGGACTTCGTTTCCACCCAACTGTAAACCAAGGGATTTTGAAATTCCTCGGATTTGAACAAATCTTTAAAAACGTCTTGACTGGACTCCCTATCGGTGGAGGTAAAGGTGGATCAGACTTCGATCCTAAAGGTAAAACAGATGCTGAAGTGATGCGCTTCTGCCAAAGCTTCATGACTGAACTGCAAAAATACATCGGCCCATCACTTGATGTACCTGCTGGTGATATCGGTGTTGGTGGACGTGAGATTGGTTACCTTTACGGTCAATACAAACGCCTTAACCAATTTGATGCTGGTGTCTTGACTGGTAAGCCTCTTGGATTTGGTGGTAGCTTGATTCGTCCAGAAGCAACTGGTTACGGTTTGGTTTACTACACTGAAGAAATGCTCAAAGCTAACGGTAATAGCTTTGCTGGTAAGAAAGTTGTTATTTCAGGTTCTGGTAACGTTGCTCAATACGCTCTTCAAAAAGCGACTGAACTTGGTGCAACTGTTATCTCTGTATCTGATTCAAATGGTTATGTCATCGATGAAAATGGTATCGACTTCGATCTTTTGGTTGACGTTAAAGAAAAACGTCGCGCTCGTTTGACTGAGTATGCAGCTGAGAAAGCAACCGCTACTTATCATGAAGGTTCTGTATGGACTTACGCTGGAAACTATGACATCGCTCTTCCATGTGCGACTCAAAACGAAATCAACGGTGAAGCAGCTAAACGTTTGGTTGCTCAAGGCATTATCTGTGTATCTGAAGGTGCCAACATGCCAAGCGACCTTGATGCCATCAAAGTTTACAAAGAAAATGGTATCTTCTACGGACCTGCCAAAGCTGCCAACGCTGGTGGTGTAGCCGTTTCAGCCCTTGAAATGAGCCAAAATAGTCTTCGCCTTTCATGGACTCGTGAAGAAGTTGATGGACGTCTCAAAGACATCATGACAAACATCTTCAACACAGCTAAAACAACTTCAGAAACATACGGTCTTGATAAAGACTACCTTGCAGGAGCTAACATTGCTGCCTTTGAAAATGTAGCAAACGCTATGATTGCACAAGGTATTGTTTAAGACTCATTTGCTTAATCCTCAATCGCTCTGATTGGGGATTTTTAGCTTGAATTAAAAAGTTGGAAAATTACTTACTCGCCCCCTTTTTTGCCCCTTCTTGAACAAAAAGAAAAACCGCTACTCCTAAGAATAGCGGTTTAATCATGTTTTTAAGCTACTAATGTAGTCGCTCTATTATTTAAGAGTAACTGAAGCTCCAGCTTCTTCCAATTTAGCTTTGATTTCTTCAGCTTCTGCAGTTGCAACGCCTTCTTTAACAAGTGCTGGTGCACCGTCAACAAGTTCTTTAGCTTCTTTAAGTCCAAGACCTGTGATTTCACGTACAACTTTGATAACGCCAACTTTTTTGTCGCCTGCAGATGTCAATTCAACGTCGAATGAATCTTTAGCAGCACCAGCGTCAGCAGCACCAGCTGCAGCAACAGCTACAGGAGCAGCTGCAGTTACACCAAATTCTTCTTCGATAGCTTTTACAAGGTCGTTCAATTCAAGGATTGAAGCTTCTTTAATTTCAGCAATAATGTTTTCAATGTTCAATGCCATTGTTATTTCCTCCAAATATGTTTTAAATTTATAATAGATTTTCGTAGCTAGGCTACGCTGCGTAGCTTAAGATTAAGCTGCGTCTTCTTTGTTGTCTGCAACCGCTTTGACTGCAAGAGCAACGTTGCGCACTGGCGCTTGAAGTACAGAAAGGAGCATAGAAAGAAGTCCTTCGCGGTTTGGAAGAGTTGCAAGAGCAAGAATCTCTTCTTTAGATGCGACAGCGCCTTCGATTGCACCACCTTTGATTTCAAGTGCTTCAGCGTTTTTAGAAAAGTCGTTCAAGATTTTCGCTGGTGCGATAACATCTTCGTTAGAAAATGCTACTGCAGATGGTCCAACAAATACAGATGCAAGATCTTCAAGACCAGCTTTTTCAGCTGCACGACGCAAGATTGAGTTTTTAATAACTTTATACTCAACTTCGCTTCCACGAAGCTCACGACGAAGAACTGTATCTTGCTCAACTGTCAAACCACGAGCGTCTACAACGACGATAGATGCAGCAGCTTTCATTTTCTCAGCTACTACGTCAACTAGTTCCGCTTTTTTAGCAATAATTGCTTCACTCATTAGTGTGTTCACCTCCGTTATTATTTTGCTTGGGGAAATTTTTCAAAAGAAAAACGCGCCCAAACCTAGACACGAAAGTACAATACGCTTCTTTTTACATGATACGTTTTGTCCTCGGTAGGATATTTATGAGTCGAGCTCCCCTACTGTCTTAGGCAGTTTTTTCAAACCGTATATAAGTATAGCATAGTCAAAAAAAGAATGCAAGATTTTTGCAAACTTTTTTTAAGATTTTTTCGTGATTTTTCTTTTAAAGTTCTACTGTTAGGACCTGACCTTGCTTAACAACCTGTTCTCCTGCAATATAGACATCATCAACATCACTGGACTTGACAGCATAAACCAGATGGGAAAGCATATTTTCTTGAGGTTGGAGATGAATTTTCCCTTGTGGTTGGATGACCAGAAAATCTGCTTGCTTGCCGACTTCCAAACTTCCTATCTGTTCGTCCATTCCAAGAACCTTAGCACCTTCTATCGTTAGAGCTTTGAGAGCTGTTTCGATAGGGAATTGGCTGGCATCCCCACTTTTCATCTTCTGAAGAAGGGCTGCAGTTCGACCTTCCTCAAACATGTCTAAATTATTATTAGAAGCGACCGAGTCAGTCGCAATTCCTACTGCTATTCCTGCTTTTTGCAGTTGGATGATGGGAGCAATCCCTGATGCCAATTTGAGGTTACTGATAGGATTGTGGGCAATAGCCACTTGAGAAGTTGCCAAGCGTTCAATTTCTCTCTCGTTTAATTCGATCCCGTGAGCAAAGACAGACGGATGATCTAAGTAACCCAGTTCTTCAAGAAAGGCGAGGGGGCGTTTGCCGTATCGTTTCAGGATAATTCCTGACTCCTCCTTGGTCTCCGCCACGTGGATATGGATTGGAATAGCAAGCTCTTTTGCCATATCTAAGCTTTCTGCCAGCAAGTCTCTATCACAGCTGTAGGGAGAATGTGGGGCTACCATCACCTTGAAATTTGGATTTTTATATCCAATAATTTCTTCAATGATTGCTCGAGTTCTGCTTATCGTCTCAGCAGTTGTTTCTGTCTCCGAAGAAAAGAGGGTTGGTGAGAAATAACAACGCATCTTGGAAGTTTTCACTGTCTGATAAATCCGCTCAATATCCACACCATTGGGATTATACATATCGTTGAAGGTTGTTGTTCCCGACTGGAGCATCTCTGTCAGAGCCTGCTTGACTGCCTTTGTGGTCATCTCTGGTGTAAAGTCTGCTTCTGCTGGCCAGATATAGTCATTAAGCCATTCATGGAGATTGCTATCATCTCGAATTCCTCTCAATCCTGTCATAGCAGAATGGGTGTGACAATTGACCAAACCAGGCATAATCCAGGCCCCCTGATAGTCTATAATCTGCTCAGCTTGCTCTAAAATCTCTGAATTCTCTTGACCGACATAGACGATTTGAGAATCCTTAACTGCTAAGATTCCATTCAGATAAACATGGAAATCTTGATCACAAGTCACGATATTTACATGCTGAAAGACTTTCATTCTAGGCTCCTTTTCTAAAAGACAATTTACAGTGAATAATTTTTCTAGATATTGTAACAAAAAAGTAACCCGAAGGCAACTTTTTTCGTTCATAAGATTTTAAAATAGGAAGGCTTATTCTGAGCTAAAAGCTGCAGCTTGCTGCATTTGGTAATACTTGCCCTTTCTAGTCATGAGATCCTGATGATTGCCATGCTCCACGATGTCACCATTCACCAAGACAAGAATCAAATCTGCATCCTGTATGGTAGGCAAGCGGTGGGCAATAATAAAGCTTGTTCGCCCTTTCATGAGTTTGGCAAAGGCATCCTGTACCAGCACTTCTGTCCGCGTATCAATGGAGGACGTCGCCTCGTCTAAGATAAGAATCTTGGGAATAGCTAGAAAAACTCGGGCTATGGTCAAGAGCTGGGCCTGACCGACAGAAAGAGATTCTCCAGCATTTTCCAACTTGGTATCGTAACCCTGTGGCAACTGTTGGATGAAAAAGTCTGCATTGGCTGCTTTGGCAGCAGTAATCACCTGCTCCCGACTGCCTTCAGGATTTCCAAAGGCAATATTGTCATGAATGGTTCCTTGCTTGAGCCAGGTTTCTTGGAGCACCATACCAAACTGCTGGCGTAAAGAGTCACGACTATAGTCATAAATGGATTTCCCATCCAGCAAGATATCTCCCGAGTTAATGGGATAAAAACGCATGAGGAGATTGATAAGGGTTGATTTTCCAGCACCTGTCGGACCAACAATAGCCACCTTGCTACCAGCTGGAATATCAATAGATAAATCCTTAATCAAAATCTTTTCAGGATGGTAACCAAAAGAGACATGTTTAAAGGAAATAGCTCCTTTAACTTGGTCACTGGTCAAGACTTCCTTACCAGTTTCAGCCAGCTCAGTGCTATCTAAGACAGCATAGACACGCTCTGCGCAAGCAAGAGCACTTTGCAACTCAGCTAGCACTGAGGAAATATCGTTAAAGGGCTTAGTGAACTGTTGGACATAATTCAAAAAAGTCACTAAACGCCCGATAGTCAAGGTAGAGCCTATCATGATACGATAAGCTCCCACTCCAGCTAGAAGCGCATAAATGAGCGCATTTACAAAGCGAGTCGAAGGATTGACAGTTGAAGAATAAAAGATGGCTGACTGAGAATAGCCTGAGTAGTTGTCATTCGCCTCATACAGTCTTTGGATAAACTCTGTCTGAGCATTAAAGGACTGGATAATGGTCTGCTGGCTAAGCGATTCTTCAATCAACTGAGTCTGAATGCCCCTCGTCTCTGTTTGCTTCTGGAAGAGATGATAGGAGCGTTTGGCAATAAAACGTGAAATCACCATAGACAGTGGCGTCAACAGCAAGACCAAGAGGGTCATGAGGAGATGAATTTGAAGCATAGCTAGAATACTAACCAAAATCATTAAGACGCCAATAAAAAATTGATTAAAAATCATGGTCAAACCGGCCGCCAACTGTTCTATGTCTGTGGTCACACGACTGACCATCTCGCCACTGCCTTGCCGATCCACAAAAGCAATCGGTAAACGGTGGAGCTTATGGATGATTCGCTCTCGCAAGTCTCTGGTATAAGAGAAGATTAGGCGATAATAAAGAAGAGGATTGGCCCATTGTACCAGAGTATTTCCTATGACTACCAAGAGCATCTGAAGTAAAATTTGCCAAAAAACTGGCGAAGAACCAGCCACTAGGACTTGGTCGATGACCTGCCCAATCAGAATAGGTAGGTAAATCGATAAGCCAACTTGGGCAATAGTTCCTAGAAAGGCTAGGAAAAGGAGGAAAGGATGGCTTGATAAATCTTTTGCCAAACGTTTGAGCGTCTGGTTTGCAGTTTGTCGTCTCATGCTAGTTCTCCTTTCCATGCTGTGATGCATTGATTTCACGATAGACTTGACTAGTTTGCATCAATTCCTCGTGCTTGCCGATAGCTAGGAGCTCACCTTTTTCCAAGAGGAGAATCTGGTCAGCCATCTGAAGTGTCGAAGTCCGTTGAGAAATCAAGATTAAGCTCGTATTTGGCAGATTTTCTCGAATAGCTTTCAAGAGCCTGGACTCGGTGATAGTGTCGAGGGCCGAGGTCGCATCATCTAGGATAAGGAACGGAGCTTGGCGCAAGACTGCTCGGGCGATAGACAACCTTTGTTTTTGTCCGCCTGAGAAATTTCGACCTCCTGCCTCAACAGTGGTATCCAAGAGTCCTTCCTTTTCACTGACAAAATCCTTAGCTTGCGCAATCTCCAAGGCCTGCCAGAGTTCTTGGTCAGATACTTCTTGATTTAAACCCAAAGTCAAGTTGGAACGAATGGTTCCCTTAAAGAGTTCGACCTTTTGTGGCACATAGGAAATCCAAGACCGCCACTGCTCAAGATTACGAGGACTACGTCCATCTCGATAAAGGTCAATGCTTCCCTGATCTGCTGGATAAAGACCAAGTAGGACTTGCACCAAGCTTGATTTACCAGAACCTGTTCCCCCAATGATACCAAGGATTTGCCCTTGCTTCATATCAAAAGAAATGTCTCTCAGAGAAGGCTGGGCTGCATCTGGATAGGTAAAAGTCAATTCTTGGACTTGTAAAACCTCCTCGCTGGTAGCTTGCTTTTGTTCTAACTCTGAATAAATGTCTTCTGGAGTTTCGGCAAAGACTTCCTCGATTCGCTTGGCTGAGATATAGGATTGATTGAGGGAATTTATCAGCATGGCGAGCTTAACCAATTCCACCAAAATTTGCAAGAGGTAGTTGATGAGGGCAATTAGGGCACCTTGACTGAGCAAACCTCCTTGAATTGAAATATAGCCCTGCCAGATGATGACGAGGAGAGTTCCATTGACAATCAGATAAGTCAGAGGGGTTAATAAACTAGACCAGAAACCCGTCTTTTCTTGCAATCTAGCATAGACTTGGTTAAGGGTTTGAAAAATCTGTAACTCTCGTTTTTCTTGACCAAAGGCACGAATGACCCGCATGCCTTGTAATTGCTGGCGCGTTTCCTGAACCAGTTGGTCCGTTTTCTTTCTGAGACTGCTGTAGAGAGGATTGACCAGTCGAGAAAGACCTACAATGACAATGGTCAAAATAACAACCATGACCAAGAACCAGAAAGTCAGTTCAGCTGAGATTCGATAGGCCATAAAAATGGCTCCAAAAACGATAATAGGCGCTCGCAAAAAGAGACGCAGGAATTGATTGATACCAGTCTGAATCTGATAGGTGTCCGAAGTCAAGCGAGTCACCAAGCTAGAAGTTGTCAGACGGTCTCTGCTATCCTTGGGCAAGGAAAGAATATGACGATAAAGGTCGTTTGTCAGTTCTTTGGCAAATCCTACCGCTGCCTTGGCTGAGTAAAACTGAGCTACCAAGGCCACTACAACGCCAATCACTGCAAAGATAAGGAGCAGACCAATCTGCATCCAGAGATGTCCTTGATTTCTCTGGGGCAAGGATTGGTCAACAATCCCAGCAATCACCATGGGAACCAAGAGCTCAAAAATAGCTTCTAACAGCTTGAATAAGGGAGCTAAAATCGATTCCTTGATATAGGGTTTGAAGTAAGATAATAGGTGTTTCATAAATCCCTTCTATTCGTATTCTGGAAATAAAGAAAGTGGGAAGTGACCACCCTCTCTGTTTTATTTGTTTAAGTAAGGCAGTAGATAGCCATATCCTTCCTCTTCCATCTCATCCTTGGCCACAAAGCGCAAGGAAGCGGAATTGATACAGTAACGGAGGCCACCAAACTCACGCGGTCCATCTGTGAAAACATGACCCAAGTGAGCATTCCCCGACCGAGAACGAACCTCAATTCGCTCCATTCCATGACTGAGATCCTTGTAATAATGAATCAATTCCTTGGAAATCGGACGGCTAAAACTTGGCCAACCACAACCTGAGGCAAACTTATCCTTGGCAAAGAAGAGTGGCTCACCCGTCGTAATGTCTACATAAATCCCTTCTTCAAAAATTTGGTCATAAGCATTACTAAACGGCGCCTCTGTATCAGCTTCTTGTGTAACACGGTAAGATTCTTCAGTTAGGCTTTCCTTTAGCACCTCTTGACTAGGCTTTTCATAATTTGCTGCGTCAATCAATGGCTTCTCAGCATCAGTCACATCGATATGACAGTAACCTGAAGGATTCTTCTTAAGATAGTCTTGGTGGTAATCTTCAGCCAGAATGTAGTGGCGAAGTTTCTCCACCTCTACTGCAATCTTTCGCCCAAGCATGCGCTCCTGCTCCTGCACCACTGTGTAGATAGCTGGCAAATCAGCTTCATCTTGGTAATAAATTCCGGTCCGATACTGACGTCCACGGTCATTCCCTTGTTGATTGACTGATAATGGATCAATAACACGGAAATAATAAAGTAAAATCTCTCTGAGTGAAACTACCTTCTCATCGTAAATCACTTGAACCGTTTCTGCATGGTCTGTTTCCTTGAGCAACTGGTAATTGGTCGTTTCGACTTGACCATTAGCGTAGCCAACACTGGTTGCTAGCACTCCAGAAATGCGTGAAAAATACTCCTCTAGGCCCCAAAAACAACCACCTGCTAGATAAATTTCTGCCATCTTTGTTTCTCCTTTATCAAGTTTTTAACTAATACTCTTCGAAAATCTCTTCAAACCACGTCAGTGTTGCCTTAGAGTATGTATGTGACTGACTTCGTCAGTCTTATCTACAACCTCAAAGCAGTACTTTGAGCAGCCTGCGGCTAGCTTCCTAGTTTGCTCTTAGATTTTCGTTGAGTATAAACTTCTTTTCAAAAAAAGGATAGGAAGCCATCTGGTCAAGAGTTTCCCCATCCTATCTTCTATTCTTTATTTTGCTTGGACACGGACACCTTGGATATCAACTTTCAAATCATGTAGTTTGCCTTTGAAGGGTTGCTTTTCCAATTCTGCCTTAATCGCCGGCATCTTGTCATGAGAAGCCAAGACCATAACTGTCGGCCCAGCACCAGAGAGGTAGGTTGCATAGGCACCATTCTCTTTGGCTACTTGCTTAATCGTCGCAAATTCTCTCACCAAGTCCTGACGGTAACGTTCGTGGAAGAGGTCTCCCTCGATTGCTTGCCCAGCTGTCACCATATCTCCTGCTAACAAGGCTGCGACAGCTACATTGGCGATAGAACTGGCAGCGACAGCTTCCTTGTAGGATAATTTCTTAGGCAAGACACCACGGCTGTCTCGAGTGCGCAATTCATAGTTAGGAATGTAAGCTAAAAAATCACATTCTGGGAAGTCTGCCACAATAGCAGAGACTTGCCCTTCAACTGAACTTGCAATAACGAGATTACCATAAATGGCTGGAGCCACATTGTCTGGATGTCCTTCAATCTTGGTCGCCAACTGCAATTTTTCATGGTCTGACAAGTTGAGATTCCCCAGCTGGTTGGCTAGTTCAATCCCAGCAACAATCACCGAGCTTGAAGAACCCAAACCACGCGCCAAGGGAACATCACTGGTCATTTTCAAACGTCTTGGTTGTAAGTCTGGTACAATTTGCAAAGCAATCTTGAGCAAGAGATTACGCTCGTCATGGGGAATCCATTTGCCAATCTGGTGTTCAACCAGCCACTCATCTCGTTCTTCGCAGACCTCAATTTGAAGATACTTGGTTACAGCTACACCGACCGAATCAAAACCTGGTCCGATATTGGCACTGGTTGCAGGTACAATAATCTTCATCTTATTCTCCTAACACCTTGAAGGTATTCAAGAGGTCGAATTCTGAAACCTTCATCAATTCAGCTGAAACATTTTCAAGCTGGGCTTTATTGATCTTATGTGTAATAATCACAACACGCGCCTTGTCATCTTCTTTGCCATCTTGGAGGATTTGCTTGAAGGAAATATCTTGAGCGTTGAAAATCTCAGCCAATTTCAAGACTTGACCTTTTGAGTCTGGAGCCAAGATTGAGAAGTAGTAATTTGCTTTGACATCTTCTGGATTTGCCAAGACCAAGTCACGGCTATATTCGTTGAAGTCTTTGCCAATGGTTCCATCATTCAGGCGACGAACGATACGGACAATATCCGCCACAACACTTGTTGCAGTTGGTTTTTGACCAGCACCTGGTCCGTAGTACATAGACTCACCGATACCGATAGATTCTACAAAGACAGCGTTCATTACCCCATTTACACTGGCAAGTGGATGCGCTTTAGGAAGGAAGGTTGGAGTCACTTCTGCAGCAATTCCTGAAGGAGTTTCCTCGATAGAACCAACCAATTTCACTACATAGCCAAGTTCTTGGGCTACAGCTACGTCTTCTGGTGTGATGTTGCGGATTCCCTTGTGGGCCACATCGTCAAAGGCAACCTTCATGCCAAAGGCAAATTGGCTCAAAATCACCATCTTGTAAGCTGCATCAATCCCATCCACGTCATTGGTCGGATCGCTTTCTGCAAAACCAAGTCTTTGCGCTTCCGCAAGCGCATCATCGTAAGACCAGCCTTCTTCCACCATCTTGGTCATCATGAAGTTAGAAGTTCCGTTGACCACGCCAAGGACACGCGTAATTTTATCAGAAGCCAAGGAATTTGCCAAGGTACGAAGAATTGGAATCCCACCAGCTACTGCTGCTTCATAGTAAAGTGCTACCTTGTTAGCTTTAGCGATTTCTAACAATTCTGCACCATGGACAGCCAAAAGGTCCTTGTTAGCAGTAACAACGTGTTTTCCAGCTTCCAAGGCACGAGTGATAAAGGTTTTAGCAGGTTCGATACGCCCCATCAATTCCACTACGATCGTAATGTCTTGATCTGACAAAATGTCATCCACATTGGTTACAAAGTTAAAGTCATTCCCTGCTGCAAGCAAGCGATTCTTTTCATCTTCATCCTTGACCAACACCTTGGCGACTTCAATCTCTGAATGTGCTGATTGATTGATTTTTTCTCCATTTTCCTTTAGGAGGAAAGGCACACCACTTGCAACGGTACCAAATCCTAGTAAAGCAATTTTAACTGTCATGTTTATCTCCTCGAAATTTTCTAATATAGCCATTATAACAGAATTTTGTGAAAATTCCTATTATAGTAAATCACTATTTCAGTCTAGAAAAGAAAAAACGAATCCGACGATTCGCTCTTCTTAAAATCTAGAAATAGCTTTCCAGAAATGATTATCCAATCTTTTGTAGATTAATCACCACATCGTGATTGATCAAGACTTGACCATACTCTTGCAAGACTGAGCGACTGATGTCACTATCGTCCGCAAACTCGCGCATACGAGCCAACAACCAAGCTGGATATGGACTTGGATGATTTTCAATATCCACTAAAATGGTCAAATAATAGCGCTCGTTCATCTTGTAGAGTTCAGAAGTTTCCATCTCAAAAGTTACTGTCTTGGCAAAAGCCACCAAGTCAGCCAATTTTGTAAAAGAAAGGATGTAGTAGATGTAAGGCTCTTTCTTGCCTTCAACTTCTTGTTCAGCCTGCTCCTGCTCTTCTTCCTTGGCTTCTACTTGCTCTAGAGATTGAATGGCTTCTATATCATCCTTGGTTTTGTCTGCGATGCTTTTTTCCAAGGTTTTGATAAATTCATCTGGCGACATTTGAGCCAATTCTTCCATATCTGGTAAATCCGATAAGTCTTCAAAATCTAGATTTTGGTCAATCTTTGATTTGGTTACAAAAACATCTACCTTATCAGGTTTTGGAGTCACACGGAAGCTCAACATACCTGTATCCAAAAAGCTCTCAGGCATCTCTAACTCATCCAAGATAGCATAAAAGAACTCTTCTGTTTTTTCTTGAGGAACGAGAAAGTCAGCAATCTCCATCCCTCGATCCATCAAATCCTCTAAAGACATCGTGATTTTTAAAGTTGTATCACTGATTTGTTTCATTTTCATTGCTAGTAACCTCATACTTTCAGTTCTATCTATTATACTAGATTTTTACGATTTTATCAAAAGAAGGCTCCTCTGTCAGGATAGATTTTCCCTAGGGTAACTTCTGTAGAAGACTCTAATACTTCTTCAAACCACGTCAGCTTTATCTACAACCTCAAAGCGGTGCTTTGAGCAACCTGCGACTAGCTTCCTAGTTTGTTTTTTGATTTTCATTGAGTATAAGAGAAAATTTCTGCAAACAAATAGAAAAAGCCTTCAAAATCGGCTCTTAGCCAACTTTGAAGACCTAATACATCAGAAAGCTTATAGTTTAAAGGTTGCTACACCGAGGATAGAACGATTTAAGTTTCTGAGAATTTGAAGACTTTGCTCAAATTTCTTATAACGAGTCACTCCGTATTCTTCAACAAGAAGGACGGTATCTCTTTCTAAAAGAGATGGTACATCTTGTAAATCTACAAAATGCATTCCTTTCAAAGCCTCTTGATTTTGTTTTAATTTATCTAGAATAGCTTTATTTGAGCTAACAATAGTCAATTCTTGCCCAGCATTTTTGTATGACAAGACATCTGCTAGGTTAGCAATTGTTGTAATCTCTGTTACAAAATCAATTTGATACTGAGAAAAATCACCTGCTCTATTGATTGTTGGATTAAAGAGATAAACCAATACATTTCCCATCACAACCAAAATCACACAGACTACTCCAATAACAGCTAAACGGAGAATCAAATTCTTCACATTCAATCCAAGCGCTGTCTCACCATTTGCATTCAATTCTTTAGAGTTGATGGTTTCCAATTTTTCAATTTTTACATTTGCATAAGTGTGTTTAAATTTCTCAATCAATCCATCAATTTTTCGCTCCAACAAGTCATTAGCATCTTTACTTGGTGTCAAAATTTTCACACCAACCCCTGCATCGTCAATCATATAGTAGACAGTCAGTTTTTTCCACCAATAATCATTCGTAGAATTTTTCAAGGTTGTTTCTGTCGTATCTAATTCACTGGCAATTTTTTTCAACTCACTAGAATCTACATCATTGAAAAGATAAGCTCCATTCAAATTCCCATCAATCAATTTCCCGTAGAAATCACTATAACCACCAATTTGATGATTCAAAATCGTTTTGGCTGAATCTTCTGGAGGAGTAATTTTATAGCTAAGATAAGTTGAATAACTTGTTGTGTCTTTGACAGTGTTTTTATTCTTAACTGCTTTAATTGTAAATGGTACAGCAATGAGAGCAAATAAAGCGATGAGAGCTAGAATATTTGCTTTTCGTTTTTTATAAAGATTTGCAAACAAATCAGCTACTGAATAATGTTCAAACATGATTTTTTTCTCCTTTGTTTAGTAGATACTGGTTCTCTTTTGTAAGCATTTTCGCTACGAATAGAATCACAAGAACAATTCCCCAGAATTGCATTGTAAATAAATTGAAGAAACTTTCTGAAAAGCTACTTCTTGGCATAAAGAATAGATTATTCAAGATGAGTAGGGACAAGGCAAATAGAATTGTTCTTGAGCGGTAGGCTACTTGCAACATGGCTATAAATAGCATACCGAGTAAGAGACTAAGTAGAAAGACTCCTATCATACCATAGTCTGTATACAACTCCATAATATAACTACTTCCGATACCATGTCCTTTCAAATATTCCTTATTCAAAACAAGATAGGATAGATTGTGGGCATAACTATTACTATCGATAGCTAGCTCTACACTATTGGTTGTATGCTCAAAGGCTTTTCCTCCGAAAATGGCCCCCAAACTCCCCCTTGCAAAATAATCAAGAACAGGACCAAAAGTAAAATTACGGAAATCTCGGTAAGGGAGGCTACTGTTAAATAGAAAACCTCGAGCCAAAACACCAAAACTGGTTCCTTGTTTATAGATAAAGTCAAGCAGGATATCCCAGAAACCTGTATGGGAAACTTGGACATTATCCCGTACATAATTGAGCACTCCCATCGCTAACATGAGAATAGGAGAACCTACAAAAATCGCTAACTTCTCTTTAAACCCAATCCATTTTCCCTTTTCTGTTTGCTCCCGCATAAAGTAATAAACGAAAGCAAATAAAATACTTAAAATAAAGGGATTGCGTGTCCCGATTGCTAAATGAATAGTATTAGCTGCAATAAAGGAGACAAGCACTACTGTTGCCTGCCATTTCTTTGGCTTGGTTGCCAAATACATACACATTGCATAGACCGTAAATGTTGATAAGATATAGGTAAAATAAGGCAGTTTACTTTCAAAGTTTGCATAGTAGGTATAGTAGGAAGTCTGCAAGCGATACAGGAGTCGTTCAAATAAGCGAATAAAATAGAAAGGATAGGTTAGAAGAAAAACTCCTAGCGATACAAAGCGCAACCGCTTGATGTAAACCTCTTTTAGAGAACTTTCTATCTTCGATACTTGTATTTTCTTTCTAGCTATAAAATAGCGAGCTAGGAGCCCCCCTGTGGTCAATCCCAATATCGAAACCATGACAACTATAAAGGCAAAACGATAGGCTATGGGATGATAGGTATCCAAAGCGCCATCTCTAAAATAATCAATGGTCGGCCTTGATACCAGAAATACAAAAATAGTTAAAAAGAAAATAAAATGGATTAAGTAATACTTGATATCATTCCAACAAGCAATTAAGCTACTAACCAGTAAGAACAATAAAGTAGAAAGCAAGCTAACATTGTTATTATTAAACAGATATACAATTCCACTTACTAGCGTCAAGGCATAACTGACTATGGTCAAACTAAATAATAATCGTTTTCCATCAATCACTTGCTCACCCCCGTTCTAATGTAATTTTTTAGATTTTTCAATATTTTTTAGTAATAAGAATCGGTATAAGGAAATATTTATGAATAGAGCCAAAGCACTAATTCTTCTACCCTTACGAAAAATTGGATTCCTAGCAATAGTAAAGGCATGGCCTTTTAAAAAACGATGAATCTGAGAATAGGCTTCAAATTGTTTATACTGATCATCTAGTAACATCTTATCCAGAATAAAGAAGTGGGCATAGGCCAATCTGAAAAAAGCAACCTCTTTCAAGTCAGGATAGTTTTTCACAACTTCATTGTAAAACTTTTGGTAGATATCAATATAAGCTAAATCCTTCTCTGCATAGGGTTTAGTCGTAATACTACCCCCTCTATGGAAATAGTAATAATAGGGTTTGGTATTAACAACGTACTTCTTAGCCAACTTGATTAAATCAAAATGATAATAAGCATCTTCATAAATCAATCCCTTTGGAAAGGATAGGGCAGTTGCAATCTCTCTCTTGATTAGCTTATTGCAAATCGTTCCAGGGTTTTTTTCACCTATGAGGTATTCCCTTAGAAATGTTTGGGAATCACAGACAAAATACTCATCCTGATTGGCTGACTGTGGGCTTTCATCATTAGCATAGACATTCATGACACCACAGCTCGAAACATCCGCATCTTCTTGAATTAATTGCTCATATAAGCTCTGAATCATTTCTGGATGGATATAATCATCTGAATCAATAAAAATCAGATAATCTCCGTGAGTCTGTTTCATTCCATCGTTTCGTGCTTGCGACAAACCTTCATTCTTTTTATGAAGCACTGACACCCTATCATCTTGTTCAGCGATTGAATCACACAAGCGACCACTTTCATCCGTTGCTCCATCATCAACAAGAATAATTTCCAGATGCTGATAGGTCTGCTTCTGAATGGAAGCTATCGATTTTTCTAGGTACTGCGCCACATTATAGACTGGCACAATCACACTGATTAATGCAGTTTCCATGCTACTCCTCTAATAGTTTTTCTACTTGTTCGATTTGTTTGGTAATTGTGAATTGTTGAATGAATTGGCTAGCCTCATTGACATCGAAGTTTGTTGCAGAGGTCATGTAGTCAATAATTGCCTGAGCCGCCTCTTGATTGCTCTCAATGATTTGTCCAAATCGTCCTTCTTGAGATAATTCCTCAGCTCCTCCGACATCCGTAGAGACAAAAGGAATTCCCAGACTCAAGGCTTCCACATACACTCCAGGAAAACCTTCTTGTTTAGACATAGACAAGAGAACTTTCATCTGAGACAAATACTGATAAGGATTTTTTTGATAACCAAGGAAATGTACATAGTCTTCAAGCTCATATTCTTTGACGCGTTTTTTCAGTTCCTCTTCCATATCCCCAGCCCCGATAAAATAGAGATGATAGTTTTTTCCCTCTCGGTGTAATAATCGTATCACTTCCACCACACGGTCAGAACCCTTATTTTCCTCAATCCGTCCAATGGTACAGATACTTTGAGGAGCAATCTCGATATCGATCTTCTCTTGAGATTTTTCTAGAATAGTCTTAAAATCATAACCATTGTAGACCGTCTGTAATTTCGAAGCATAGTCTGGATAGACTTCCTTGATAGAATGACTGGTCTTTTTTGAAATTCCTACAATGGTATCCGCAGCATCCAACTGGCGTCTATGTGATTCTCTTTTGGAGCTATCCTTAAGAAATTCTTCAATACTTCCATGAATCCAAGAGATTTTCTTGACTTCTTTTCTTTTAGAGAACAAAAGTGGAGGATTCATAATGGTAAAGGAAACTTCAACATCATAGTCATCTTTCACCAGTAAGCGACGGGTCAGTCTTGGAAAATAAATTCTCATTCTCCACAAAAGAGCTCGTAACCATCTGGCTTGGCGGTAATCCTGAAGAGATTTTAAAATGCATACATGTTTAGGAACAGATTCGTATCCCTTGTCAAAGTGCTCCATTTCAAGAATATCAATATCATACTTTTCTGGATTCAGATTAGAAACAATGGTAGATAGAATCTTCTCTGCGCCACCCCCGAGAGAAAAAGACCACATAAAAAATAATATTTTTTTCTTAGCCACCATATTCTCCCTTGTATTCTTTATAAGACTTATCCATATCAGCGATGACAGCATCATGATGTGGGAACTGCTTGTCTGCTGGTGGAGGTGTCATGTAGTCTCCAAAAGCAGTGCTGAGATAGGCATCATAGCCAACTGGAATAGGCATCTCTGTTCCTTCAAATGGCAAGAAAAGATTGTCTTCAAAAGATGCGATTGGGTACTTGTTTCGCATATAGCCAGGACCTGAGCATAATTCAGTGATTCCATCGCTCTCAGCTAGACTGTATTTGGTCATTTTTTTCTCAGCCTTTTTCCAAATGCGATAACGGAGAGATTTTGGCGTCACGCCCAGTAAAATACGGCTTCCCCATTTCATAAGTGCACCATGCTTTTCTGGAATAGTTTGGGCACAAAAGAGTGAATAAATCAAGGCCCAACGAACCTGTTTTTTCCGCTCAGCTGGATTTTTCGGATAATAATCCAAAGGTAACACATCTAAGGCCAGACCATGTGGCAAATCCAAATCCTGCTGATAAGGCTTAATACAAGTCGTTTCCTTGTCACGAATGGTAATAAAAAGATTGCGGTCGACAAAATCCTTATTACTCTTTGACAAGAAATAACGCTCATCTGCATAACGAGGCCATAATTCTGCTAATTTTTCATAGTCCTTACGGGGCATAAAAAAGTCTAGGTCGTCGTCCCAAGGAATAAACCCCTTGTTTCGAAGGGCACCAATAGCACCTCCTCCACAGAGATAACAGAGCAAATCATATTCTTTACAAAAGGCCACAAAATATTCAGCCATCTCCAGACTTCGATCCTGAATTGCTTTTAAATCAGTCATATTGTTCATTATTCTTTCTATCGTATCGTTTCATTATACCACAAATAAGGGGTGAAAATCTATTGCAGACTGTAAAAAATCAAAGCCTGACTGCTGGATACATAGCCTTCAAACTTTGATTTTTCTGTCTTAACTTATCTCATTCCCATTTGAGCGAGCTTGGTTTGATATTTATTTTGATCGACCAGCAAGCCCAAGCCTCCATAAACATCATAGGCATCGACCCAATCACCTAGTTCTGGAACT
The DNA here is from genome assembly GCF_963518475.1 of uncultured Streptococcus sp. GTDB lineage: Bacteria > Bacillota > Bacilli > Lactobacillales > Streptococcaceae > Streptococcus. The sequence goes on from NZ_CAUQJA010000002.1 coordinate 50,026, forward strand.
GTTAATCTCTCAATGCCATTTTGCGCTCCATCTAGGAAGGATAATCCATTGGTCAATAAGAAACTATAGGAAACATTCGTAGAGGTCATGCCAAAGACCTTACCAAGTGCTTCTGATCCAGTAAAGAGTTTGGTTGGATCCTTGAGTTGTTGCAGAACAGCTGTCAATACTTGCTGTTGTCTCTTGGTACGACCATAATCACCTTCGTCATCATCACGGAAGCGAGCATAATTTAGCAAGGTTGAACCGTTCATCTGCTGTTTCCCAACTTTAATCGTCTGGGTTGGAGACTCTGTTTCTGTAGCATGTAAGTCATCTCCCACCGTAGCTTCGGTTAAAGGTTGACCTTCTAAGGTTGAGAATTTGGCATCAATCGTCACCCCATCAGGGAACAGAGTGTCAATAGCGGTTGCGAAGGCCTGGAAATCTACCAAAGCGTAATATTTAATGTCCAAGTCAAAATTATCTTTCAATACTTGGCGAACCATTTCTGCCCCTTTTTGGCCTTCTTGTTCCCCTAGTTCATAGGCCACATTCAACTTATTATCGGATTGCTTTCTACCGTTAATGACTTGGCTATAACCGTCTATATAAACCAAATTATCACGCATGAAGCTGACCAGCTTAATTTTCTTATCTGAACCACCAACATTTAGTACCATAATAGAGTCCGTTCTCGTTTCAGCACTATTTTGGCCAATCCGTCCATCCGTTCCCATAATCAAAATATTAACCCCATCCTTGGTATCTTGACCATGAAAAACTTCTACTTGAGCTGCCTTAGCATTGGCAGGTTTATTTGGATCAGCATTTGAATAGCCTTTTAGGAACATAAAAATCATGCCAAAACCGACACAGGCTAGAAGAGCAAGCAATCCTGCAAAAATGCGCCCCCAACGAATCTTACGTTTCTTGGACTTAACCTTTGGAAGAGAATGGCTTTTCTGGTATTTTTTTGCACGACTACGGTTACCATAGGACGGAAGAGGAGACTGATTGACTGGTTCCATGAAAGACTCTTCCATATCGTGATTTTCATTATAAATTTCTGGAGAAGCTTTACTACTGCTAGCCATATTTAACTTACCTTGCAAGTAAGCAAACTCATTTTTCTCTCGCTCATTGAGGTAATGAATGTTCTTAAAAAGATAGTCATAACGCAACTGCTCGTGATGGCTTAACGGATTTTCTTTGCTCATCTTCTCTCCTTTCCATGGTCTGATATTGGATAAATGGGATAGGCACCCAGAACTTTATACTGGATTCCAATCGCTTCTAATTCTTTTTGGGCAAAGTGGATCAAGTCCTTATCAGCATAGTCCACATCAATAATGAAAAAGTATTCTCCCAGTGCTGTCTTGAGTGGCCGACTTTCAATTTTTGTCAGGTCAATTCCTCTCCAAGCAAAGGTCGATAGGGCCTTATAAAGTGCACCTGGAAGGTTGTCCGGTAAGGTCAAGGCCAAACTCATTTTCTCCCTTTGTGCTTGCAAGGGAATAGAAGGCTTTTCAGCTCCCAAAACCCAGAAACGTGTGAAATTAGCTTCCATTTCCTGAATATCCTCGGCAATCAGTTCTAAACCATATTCTTCAGCAGAACTTCTAGGTGCAATCGCTGCATAAGGTTGGTCTGGATGTTCGGAAATAAAACGGGCCGCATAGGCTGTACTAGCAGTCACCTCGATTTGGGCATCTGGATACTGTTCATCGATGAATTTCTTTCCTTGAGCCAAAGCCTGAGGATGAGAAAAAATCTTTTCAATCTTAGTATGACCTGGGACCACCATCAACTGCTGATGAATAGGCTGAACGATTTCTGCAACTGCTTGAATGCGAGCCTGATGAAAAAGATAGTCCAAGGTTTCATGAACACTACCCTCAATAGAATTTTCAACTGGCACCACAGAATAGTCCACCAAGCCTTGCTCATAGGCCTTGATGACATCTGTAATGTTGGCAAAGGCCTGCAATTCCTCCTGAGGAAAAGCTGTCTGCACAACGTGGTGTGAAAATGATCCCTTGGGACCTAGATAAGCAATTTTCATCTCAGTTCCTCTATAATTTCCTCTGGGCTTAGCTTAGTCACATCCAAAATCCGACTAGCCACTTCCTCATACCAAGCCTGTCTTTCTTGGAAAATAGCTGCAAGGTCTTCCTTGCTATTATTTAGAAAAAGCGGGCGCTGATTGTCCTTATCAGCTGCTATGCGTTGGTATAGGGTTTCAAAATCTGCTTTCAGGTAGATGTTATCAGAATTGGTCTTGAGTAAGTCACGATTTCGCTTAGAAATGACTACGCCCCCACCAGTTGACACAACTTGGTCCGTTTTTAGTAGATCAACTAGGACTTCTGACTCTACCTGTCGAAAGACCTCTTCTCCCATTTCCGAGAAAAATTCCGCAATGGACATACCTAAGCGCTTCTCTATCAGAGCATCCATATCAAGGTAATGAGGGTCCAAGCCTCTTGCAATAGTCGATTTTCCAGCCCCCATAAAGCCTAATAACACCTTAGCCATGAATCAAGCTCTCCAAATCATCAAAGAAACTAGGATAGCTGGTATTGATGGCTTCTGCACGATCAAGCTCCACTACTCCATCTGCAACCAAGAGGGCTGCGATGGTTGTCATCATGCCGATACGATGGTCTCCAAAAGTATTGACTCTAGCACCGTGAAGGGCTGATTTTCCTTTGATAATCATTCCATCTGCCGTCGGAGTAATATCTGCTCCCATACTATTTAAAGCGTCTGCCACAACCTGAATGCGGTCTGTTTCTTTGACTTTAAGTTCCTCAGCATCCTTAATAACTGTTACTCCTTGAGCTTGGGTCGCCAGAAGAGCAATAATTGGCAATTCATCAATCAAGCGTGGAATCAAAGCACCACCAATCTCTGTTCCTTTCAAGTCAGAAGACTCAACAGTCAAGGTTGCAGATTTAGCGACTGGGTCAATTTCAGTTATTTCCAATTTTCCACCCATGGCGCGAATGACATCAATGATACCTGTACGCGTTTCGTTGATACCCACATTTTTAAGCACCACACGAGAGTTTGGAACAATCAAACCTGCGACCAACCAAAAGGCTGCACTGGAAATATCTCCTGGAACAACCACCTTTTGTCCTGTCAATTTTTGTGGCCCTTGGACTGTGATTTTCTTGCCATCCACACTTAAATGACCACTAAATTGTTGCAGCATATCTTCAGTATGATTACGAGTGCACTCTTTTTCGATAATTACAGACTCTCCCTGAGCCTGCAAAGCCGCAAACATCAAAGCTGACTTGACTTGGGCAGAAGCAATTGGCAACTCATATTGAATAGGTTTAAGGTTTTTCGTCCCTTTTAAGTGAAGGGGAGGCAGGTCTCGCTCAGTTTGCCCTGAAATACTAACGCCCATTTTTTTCAGTGGAAGGGTCACGCGGTCCATAGGACGTTTGGAAAGACTATCATCTCCAAACATTTCTACTTCAAAGTCTGCCCCAGCAAGAACGCCTGAAATCAGGCGAATCGAGGTCCCAGAATTTCCCATATCAAGGGCATTTTGCGGAGCTTTTAAACCATCCATACCTACACCTTGAATGGTAATAACCCCATCTTTATCCTCAATCTCAACACCAAGGTCACGAAAAACCTGCATGGTAGAAAGAACGTCTTCACCTCGCAGAATATCATAAATTTTAGTCTCACCCTCAGCCAAACTTCCAAAGATTATGGAACGATGGCTAATAGACTTGTCACCTGGAACTCGGATACTGCCATGTAAGTGGCTAATGTTTGTTTTTAGTTTCATACTGGACCTCATACTTGCAATACTTTTACCTATTTTATCATAAAAAGCCAGAAATTCCTTAAAAATTCCTGACTTTATGATAGTTATTTTCTTATTTTAGCAATTCTGAAACTGGTTCGAAAACAATTTTTTCAATGTCAGAAAGGTAAATTGCCAATTGTTGTTGCTTAGTAAAGAATTCTGACAAGAGGCTATTTCCTTGAATCTGTTTACCAAAGTTTTCCATTTTCGCTTGGAAGGATGCATCTGGCATTTGACCTGTCTGGGCTAGTCTTTGAATTTCGTCTTGGAAGGCAACATATTCTGTAAAAATTTTGCTTGCCTCAGCATCTGCTGAAATAGCATCTTTAGCTACTTTGACAGCCTTGTATTCTGGTAATTCGCGTAGACCGCGACTGAGTTCGTTTGCACTATCGTAAATATTTGACATGATTTTCTCCTTATTTATTTCTTTTAAAATTACTAATTACTCTGTGGTCTTTATTATTGTGCAATCACTTTTATATGACCTCTTGAATGTCCATTGCTTAATTCCTTATCTGGTATATACTCTATCTTCAAAGTTCCTAAATTAGAACCTGTTTTTATTTCATTTGACATAAGATTATCAAAATAGTGATCTATCTCATCATCAGATAAGGATGATTCAATTGATTTAACAATATCATGAAATACTTCTTTCATTCCTGTAACACCAGATTCACTATTTTCATTTGTCTGATTTATTGTTACATTGATTTTATCAGTATCATTTGCATGTAAAAGCTCCAAGTAATATCCGTAGCTTGATGCGAAATATTTTATTTTTATATTTCCTTTTTTGATATTTTCTAATGGGCTATTAGAATGTTGATTATAGCTATTAATAAAATCATTAATAATCCTATCATCTACATACTTTGAATTAGTTTTCTCTGAACTTGTTTCTTTCTTGGATGGTTCATTTTTTGTCTCGACACTTGCTTCTGAATTAGTTTTCACATCTTTTTTAACAGCACAAGCACTAAGTAGGATAAAAGAAATAAAAATAATACCAAATATTGATTTATTTATTTTTGACATGATTTTCTCCTTACTTGATGACGACTGTGTAGTCGGTATTTTCTGTTATGAGATGCTCGGCTCTTTCCAAGTCTTGAGCATTTTTAAATGAAATTTGTAGAATCCCGTGAATATCCTCACGGTTTTCCTCATTGATATGAATATTGACCAAGGAAGTTCCACGTAGTAGTTCCAAAATCCTCAGGATGACATCTTCTTCATCGGGAACATCGACATAGAGGTCATAAGAGCTATCCACACCGCCACGCTTATGAATTTCCATGGCCTGACGTTGCTCACGCGCTTGGTTGAAAAAGTTCCAAATCTGCTCCTCATCTCCCTTGCTGATGGCTTGTCCAACCTCATCCAAACGTTCCTTAAAATCCTCAATCCGCTCTAGGATAGTCTCACGATTGGACAAAAGAATGGAAGTCCACATACCTGGTTCGCTTTCCGCAATTCGAGTCATATCTCGAAAACCACCTGCCGCAAAGCGCCTTGCCATCTCATGTTCTTGAGCATAGACCGCGGTCTGCTCCATGAGACTAGAAGCCAGAATATGAGGAAAATGGCTAATCTGAGAAGTGACACGATCATGCTCCTTGGCATCAATTTCGATAAAACGAGCATGAAGACCTGAAAGCAGATTCTTCATTTCCTCAAGCGTGCCAGGACTAGTCAGACTCGAAGGTGTGAAGATATAATAGGCATTTTCAAAGAGATTGACATCCGCAGAAGCAGCTCCTGTCTTGTGACTACCAGCCATAGGATGGGCTCCGACAAAGCGAACAGGTTTGCCAGCCAAATAGTTCTCCGCCGCATCCACAATGGCTGACTTGGTCGAACCAGCATCTGAAATAATGACGCCTTCTTTCAAGTCCAAGTTGGCCAATTCCTTAATGAAAGCAATGGTTTGTTTGATTGGCAAGCTGAGAATAATAATATCCGCAAGAGGAGCAAAACTGGCAAAATCATCCGTTGCACGGTCAATCATGCCTTCTTTCAAGGCGATATCTCTCGAAGCTTGACTACGATTATAACCTAAAATTTCATAATCTGGATGATCGCGTTTGATACCAAGGGCCATAGAGGCTCCAATCAATCCAAGACCTGCGATATAGACTGTTTTTGCCATAGGAACTCCTTAATAGTTCTTTGTATAGTCTCGGTGTTTGGCTACCGCTTCTTTTAATTCCTCTAGATTGTCTGATGAGAATTTTTCAAGGATTTCTTGTGCCAGAACCGTTGCCACAACAGCTTCCATGACCACTCCTGCAGCTGGAAGAGCGGTCGGATCACTTCTCTCAACAGTTGCCTTATAGGGTTCATGGGTTTCGATATCCACACTCATAAGTGGTTTGTAGAGAGTAGGAATGGGCTTCATGACGCCACGAACAACGATGGGTTGCCCATTGGTCATACCACCTTCAAAGCCACCTAGATTATTGGTACGGCGAGTATAGCCGTCTTCTTCAGACCAGAGAATTTCATCCATGACTTGGCTGCCTTTACGATAACCAGCTTCAAAGCCAAGACCAAATTCCACCCCTTTAAAGGCATTGATAGAGACAACAGCTTGGGCCAATCTTGCATCCAATTTTCTGTCCCATTGGACATAGGAACCAAGACCAACTGGAACACCTCCAACAACTGTCTCCACAACCCCACCTATTGTATCACCGTCACGCTTGATTTGGTCAATATAGTCCTTGATTTCCTGTTCCCTTTCTTGGTTGACAATAGAAACTTCAGACTGGGCAGCTCGTTCCTTAATCTCAGCAACTGTGAGATTCTCAGGAACATCGATTTCCTTGCCACCAAAGACCACGACATGGTTGGCAATCTCCATATCCAGCTCAGCCAAGAGGCGTTTGGCTACTGCACCAACTGCTACCCGCATGGTGGTTTCACGAGCTGATGAACGTTCTAAAGAATTTCGCAAATCGTCAAAACGGTACTTGATCCCCCCAACCAAATCGGCATGTCCTGGGCGAGGATGGGTGATTTTTCGTTTGCTTTTAAGTCGCTCTTCAATGTCTTCCGCAGACATGATATCCAGCCATTTTTGGTGGTCCTTATTGATGACATCCATGGTAATGGGAGCCCCAGTCGTCTTCCTATGGCGAACACCCGAAGTAAAGACAACCTGGTCACTCTCAATCTTCATACGACCGCCACGACCGTAGCCACCCTGACGGCGTTTAAGGTCCTCATTGATATCCTCAGCTGTCAAAGGAAGTCCAGCTGGAATTCCTTCAATGATAGCCGTCAGACGGGGGCCGTGTGATTCTCCTGCAGTTAAATATCTCATACACTCTCCTTATTTTACCAAGTAGTCTTTCATCTCTTCCAGAGAAACTGGGTGAATGGTCGCTGAACCGAGCTCTGGTACCAAGACCAATTTCAAGGTATTGCCACGCGCCTTCTTATCATGAGTCAAAGCCTGATAAAGCTTGTTAACATCCCAGTTTTCATAATCAACAGGCAAGCCAAATTTCTGACACATCTCTGTAATAGACTGGGTTATTCCTTCTGGCATGAGACCTTTTTCCTCAGCAACCTTGGAAATCTGTACCATGCCCATGGCCACAGCTTCTCCATGCATGACCTTACCATAACCGGCAGTTGCTTCAATGGCATGGCCAATAGTGTGGCCAAAATTGAGGTAAAGGCGTACACCATTGTCCAACTCATCCTCAACCACCATCTTGCGCTTGACCTGACAAGAATGCTCAATCAAAGTCTCTGCATGTTCCAAAATGCTCTCTACAGTACCATCTAGCTCCATCAAGAGAGCCCAAAGTACTGGGTCCTCAATCAAGCCATACTTGATAACCTCACCCATCCCTTCAATCAACTCTCTTTTTCCGAGCGTTTCAAGGACAAGCGGGTCAATCAGAACCCCGTCTGGTTGGGCAAAGGTCCCCACCATATTCTTAGCAAATGGAGTATTAACACCCGTCTTTCCACCGATAGACGAATCCACCTGGGCTGTCAAGCTAGTCGGAATCTGAACAAAGTGAATACCCCGCATATAGGTAGAGGCTACAAAACCAGCCAGGTCCCCAACGACACCACCTCCGAGAGCCACGATTCCATCGCTACGAGTCAACCCCTGCTTAACTAGAAATTCATAGACTTTCTGGACAGTGGTTAAATTCTTTCTTTCTTCACCTTCTAAAAAGTCAAAAACAGCTACCTGAAAACCAGCATCTTCTAGGCTGAGCTTGACCTTCTCTGCATAAAGAGAAGCTACATGGTTATCTGTCACAATGACTACCTTTTGTGGTTGCCAGAGTTCTCGCAACCATTGACCAGCCTGAGCCAGACAACCTTTTTCAATCTGAATATCATAAGGATGATGAGGAATATCGATTCTGATTTTCATAGGAGAGTCTCCTTTTCTTTATTGGTATTTTTCTGTTAAGGACTGCCAAATCTCTTCTGTTGGCATTTCCTTTCCTGTCCACAGTTGAAAAGCTTCTGCAGCTTGATAGAGCAACATTCCCAGACCATTGACAACTGGATTCCCCTGACTTCTAGCCCATTTCAAAAATGGTGTTTCAAAGGGTTGGTAAATGATATCTGCTACTAAAAGAGTTTCTGGTAAGACTATGCTTTCTGGAACTGGAGAGGATTGACCATCCATCCCTACACTAGTTGCATTGACCAGTAAATCCGACTCAGCAATCCTTGCTTGCAGTTCAGAAACATCTTCTAAAGCATACAAGTCCACCTTAAAGCTTGTCTGCTCCTGTAACTTGTCTAGGTAAGGTCTTGTTTTTTCCATAGAAACTGAACGAACAAAGACAGAAATCTGACTGACGCCATCCAAAATAGCCTGTGCTATAATGGATTTAGCCGCACCACCTGCACCCAGCAGAGTCATCTTTTTACCTGAAATTGTAAAAGAAGGCAAGCTCTTAAAAAATCCCTTGCCATCTGTATTATATCCAATTAAATTGCCATTCTCATTGACAACCGTATTGACCGCACCAATCAAGCGTGCTTCATCGCTCAGCTCATCCAAATAAGGAATCACCTGCTCCTTATAGGGCATGGAAAGGTTGATACCAAACATCTGGTAGCGACGAATATTGGTCACTGTTTCTGCCAAATCACCCGCTTCAATCTCCCAAGCCACGTAAGCACCATTGGTAGCTGTCGCCTCAAAGGCACTATTGTGAATGAAGGGTGAAATAGAATGCTTAATAGGATTGGCAACAACTGCAGCTAAACGTGTATAGCCATCAAGCTTCATCCAAAATCTCCCTGATTTTTTTCATGCTAGCTAGAGAAATCTGACCAGGAGCACTAGCTTCATCCAGACTGGCAAAAGACCAACTCGAACCCGTCACATCCGCAGTGATACGAGAGACCTTGCCCACCTTGCCCATAGAAATGGTCACATATTCCTGCTCAGGATTGAGGGTTTTAAAACCTCGTGTATAGTTCATCAAGTCTAAGACATCCTGCTCCGTGTGAGCCATCACCGCAACCTTGACAAGTTTTGGATTTAAGCTCGTCAACTCTGACAAGATTTCCATCATATTTTCAGGTGTTTCTTGGAAATTGTGGTAACTCAAAACAAGATTTGGGAAGTCCAGCATTTCCTCAAAAACATCCTTGTAGCTAAAATACTCAAAATCAATATAGTCTGGTTGATAGAGTTGCGCAACTTCCTTGATTAGATGGATATATTCTTCTGGAGAAAGGTCGATTTCTCCCCCCTCAGAACGAGTTCGCAGCGTGAAGACCAACTCACGACCTGCGAATTTTTCAAAAATAGCTGGAGCCACCTGCAAAATCGCTTCCTTAGGCAGATAGTCGGCACGCCATTCAATGATGTCGGCATCTAGGTACCTCGTGACATCCAGAGCCTGGACCTCCTCTAAACTTCTTGGCATTACTGAAACAATTAATTTCATTTACTAACCTTCATACTAATCACCTTGAGGTAATTACTACTTTCATCTTTTTTATTATAGGCAAAATCTGCTGGAAGACCGTATTTATTTAAAATCTGGTAACTTCTTCCTGCAAAGCCTTTATCAATTTGTTCTGTAAATTTCTGGCGGGATACATTGGCAGCATTGGTGCTGGCAATAATAATACCGCCCGGATTTAAAATCTCAAGACTTTGGGATATCAACTTATGATAATCCTTGGCCACAGAGAAAGTTTGTTTTTTGTTCCGAGCAAAGCTAGGCGGATCTAGGACAATCACATCATAGGTCAAGCCTTTTCGCTTAGCATACTTGAAATACTCAAAAACATCCATGACTATAAAACGATGGTCGTCTGTGCTGATTCCATTGGCCTGAAAATGCGCTTGAGACAATTCTCGTGAACGTTTAGCTAGGTCAACCGAAGTAGTCTGGCTTGCTCCTCCCATAGCCGCAGCCACTGAAAAGGCTGCTGTGTAGGAAAACATATTGAGCAAGGATTTACCCATAGCCAATCCATCCACTAAACTACCGCGAACTTCATGCTGGTCTAGGAAAATCCCTGTCATCAAGCCATCGTTCATAAAGACTTGATACAGAACACCATTTTCCAAAACAGTGAAAAAGTCAGGTGCTTCTTGACCATAAACATGGGCAGATTCATAGTCCAAACCCTTAAAACGGATCTTCTCATATGCTCCTAACACCTCAGGAAAAACCTGTCTAAAAGCTTCTGAGATAACCTTGCGAATCTGATAAACATAAGAGTTATACCAAGAAAAGGCAGCATAGTCGCCATAAAGGTCCACTGTCAGACCACCAAAGCCATCTCCCTCTTGGTTGAAGAGACGAAAGGCAGTAGTCAAATCATCTTGATAGTAGGCACTTCTCTTTTCTTTAGCTTGTCTAAACAGCGTTTCAAAGAAAGCTTGATTAAAGGTCACCTTGTCTGTGCTCACAAACCAGCCCAAGCCCTTGTTTTGCTGAGAAAGGTAGGCAGTCCCAAGAAAGGTTCCTTCCTGACTCTGGACTTCTACTTCCTGATCCTTGAGATTGATATTCTCAAGATCGCTGGCTTCTAGTAAAACTAGCCCCTTTGAAAGCTTTTTTTCAACCCGTTTGTTGACTCTTATTCTATTCATAGTCACTATTATAGCAAATTTTGTGACAATTCTCAAAAAAGAAACTACCCTTGCTTTTTTACTCTAGTTTTAAAAAATGGTATACTAATACTAATAAAAACTTAGGAAGTAATTGTGTGAGAATCAATTTTAACAAAATCCAAAAAGCCATGGGTACCAGACTGGGTTTTGTCCTAACCCTTTTAATCCTCTATTGGCTCAAAACCTTATTAGCCTATACCGTTGACTTTAATTTAGATATTCAAGTGGGCAAGCTGCAAGGGAATTACCTTGCCTTTATCGCTTTTTTCAATCCCCTTCCCTTGGGATTGCTCCTGCTGGCTCTAGCCCTCTATGCTCGGTCAACCAAGATCTTTTATGGCCTGAGTATAGCTATTTATAGCCTTTTGTTCATTTGGCTTTATTCCAATATCTTTTACTATCGAGAATTTAGTGACTTTATCACGGCCAATACCATGAAAGTGGTCAGCAAGGTATCTGTTGGTACTGCGGAACTAGAGTTACTGCGCTTTTGGGATTTTATCTATTTTATGGATTTCCCACTGCTGGCTTATCTTCTCTATAAAAAGATCATCCAGCTGGACAGGAGACCTTTCAAATTCCGCTCCAGTGTTGCTATCACTGCTCTCTCAGCCCTGCTCTTTTCTGCTAATCTTTTCTTGGCTGAAATCGAACGTCCCGATCTCCTATCGCGAGGATTTTCTAATTATTATATTGTTCGTGCTCTTAGTTTGCCAGCCTTTTTAGGTTATAGTGCCAACCAATCCTACAGCGCCAACAAAGAACGTGCTAAGGCCTCTGAGACCGACCTTCAACCTATTACAGACTATATTCAAGAACATTCTGCTAAGCCCAATCCAGACTATTTTGGCCTTGCCAAAGGGAAAAATGTGATTTATCTCCACTTGGAGAGTTTCCAGCAATTCCTGCTTGACTATAAACTCAACATAGATGGAACTGATCATGAAGTCACTCCCTTCCTCAATTCCCTCTACCATTCGCAAGCAACCCTAGCCTTTTCTAATATCTTTAACCAAGTCAAGGCTGGTAAGACCTCAGATGCGGAAACCATGCTGGAGACTGGTTTGTTTGGGCTTGACCAAGGTTCCTTTATGGTCAATTACGGTGGTACCAATACCCAGCAGGCAGCTCCTTTTATCCTATCAAAAAACGGCTATCAATCGAGTGCCGTCTTTCACGGTAATATCGGGACCTTCTGGAATCGAAATACGACCTATAAACAATGGGGCTACCAATACTTCTTTGATGCTTCCTATTTTACCAAGCAAGACAGTAGCAATTCTTTCCAATATGGTTTAAATGATAAAATCATGATGAAAGATTCTATCCAATATCTAGAGCACTTGCAGCAGCCTTTTTATGCTAAGTATATCACGGTGTCCAATCACTATCCCTATGCTAGCAATCTGACAAGCGATGAGCTTGGTTTCCCACTGGCTAAAACCAAAGATGAAACCATCAATGGCTACTTCCAAACAGCCAACTATCTGGATAGTTCTATCAAGGCCTTCTTTGACTATCTCAAAGAAAGTGGCCTCTATGAAAAATCCATCATCGTCATCTACGGAGACCATTATGGTATTTCCAACTCCCGAAATCCTGAGCTGGCACCCTTGATTGGAAAGACTTCTGAGAACTGGTCTAATTACGACAATGCCATGTTGCAACGAGTGCCTTTTATGGTGGTCATGCCTGGCTATGAAAAAGGACAAATCATCAATACCTACGGTGGACAAATCGATATCTTACCGACTCTCGAACACCTCCTTGGTATCGAATCCAATTCCTTCCTTCAAGTTGGACAAGACCTCTTGTCTCCAGATCATCAAGAAATCGTTGCCTTTCGAACTGCTAATTCTTTCGTCACACCAAAATACACCAGCTACGACGGACGAACCTACTATACTGAGAGCGGTCTTGAAGTCAGTAATCTTGATGAACAAGCTCAGACTGAACTAGAAATCGTTCGGCAGGCAGCCAACCAACAGCTAAAAATCAGCGACCAGATTCAAACTGGTGATTTGATACGTTTCTACCAAGCAGATCATCTTGGAAAAGTTGATACAGAAAGTATTTCTTACCTCAATTCCTTACCAATTCTACAAAAGATTGAGCAGGAAAAAGCTAGTCAATCAACTAGCCTCTTTAGCCAACGACAAGGTAAAACCAGTACTGACCTTTTCAAGGCACCAAGTTACAAAGAACTCCACCCCGAGTCTGTAGAAACCGAATCAAAATCACAATAAAAGGGAATTGGGCAATAACCCAATTCCAAGAGAAAATGGAGTCAATCTTCCCATAAATAAAACGCATAATATCAAGTTTTTATACACCTGATATTATGCGTTTTCCTGATTTTAAAGACTTTTGCTCAGTCTATTATTACAAACTAAATATACTATCAATAAATAATATTATAGAAGCAACAATAATTAAAATTTCACCTATTTGAATAATTCTATTTCGAAATCTAAATATATTTTCTATCAAAAATACTTGGATCACACACATTATAGGAATTAAAGTTTTTGAAATTGAGAAGTATCCAAATAAATATGATTTCGATACTATTAAGACCGTTTATCTAGCTTCTTCTCTCTAAAGTCTTTTGTAATTATATCCTGAAGAAGTCTCTTAATATGACGCAAATTATCCTCTGACGATAATTTTAATATTTTCTCCATCAATTCTTCGGTAACTTTATAAGAAACTTTAAAATACTCAGTCAGTTTATTCACTAGAATATTGGTTTCTACTTTGATAAATAATTGTTTTTCCTCAATACTTGGAATTTGGAAATCGCTAGTTAAATCAAATCTAGACTTAAGTGAATTGGGAATATGCTGAGTAAAATATTCTGGAGTCATATTAGAAGTAAAAATAATCATATAACCACTTAAATCATGAACAATCCCATGCCTATCTGTAAAACTACCATCTTCTAGAAGCTCGTAAAAGAAGTTGAATACAGATGGTGTTGCTTTTTCAAATTCGTCAATCAAAATAATTTTAGATTTTGATGAATTAATTTTTTTAATTAACTCACCACCTTCATCGCTTCCGATGTATCCAAGCGGAGAGCCAATCAAACTATTTAACACTCCCTCCGTTGAGTAATTTCCGAAGTTAATTTTGATGAGCTCTCCATTTGGATAGAGTGATTTTGATAAGATTTTCGCAAATTCTGTTTTTCCAATTCCAGATTCGCCTATCAGAAATACGGAAAAAATCTTTCGAACACTAATTTTTTCTAGTAATTTATAATTTTCATACTTCTTTACAAAATCAGCCTTAAATAAGCTGTGACCAACTAGTTTATCAACAGCCTTTTGTACTTTATCGTTAATTTCATTAACACTATAATCTTTCGCTACCTCATCAAGATTAAGTTTTTGAACTTTTGGATTAGCAAAATCTTCGTTTATAGCTGTTTCATCAAACAACAACGGCAACTCTTTTAACATAATTTCATATTTTGATTTATTCAACCAAAAAATAGGGGAGTTGAATGCCCTATCTAGTAAATGGAATATTTTACCGATATACAGGCTATTGTACGCGCTTGGATTCATTAAAGCAGATAAATCTATAACCAAATTATTAAAAGGGTATACCTCGCTACAAATATCTTCTAATTCAACGAGATTAGTAAAATCGTAAGATAAGATATGGGTAATATCAATCTTTTTGTTCTCTGAAAAGTTAGCCTTTAAATCATCAATTCTTGTTGGGTCATATAGGTAAATCATCTTTTTTCCCCACATTGATTTTTTGAACAACCGCAATGACATCTATTAAGTGGTACTCTCCATCTAGTTTTTTATAATTGAAATCGAACTCAAACTCAGATTTATCAATAGAACTAGATTCTGGAATTGAAGATTTTTGAATAATATCTTTTACAATTTTCGCTGTATTATTTTTATTAGCTTGCTCACTCATGAACTCTAAAAATTTCGTTGACATCGTATCGACTTCTGAAAAATTAATTTTGCCTCGGTCTATTCCTACTAAACAAAGTTGACCAAGCTGGAAGTCACTATGTCTATATCCATTTTCAAAGCCTTCAATTTCTCCGTAAGGAAAACGAACTAAGAAATTTTCCTCACCTATCTTAAAACCATAGTCAATCGTATAATCAGTCAAAAAAGTAGAAAGTAAGTTTGACATGTTTAGCTCAATCCCTTCTGTAGTAGGATTATCTAGTTTGCTAGACTGTAAAACTTGTAGAATAAGAGGGATATCCTGCGCATTTACAGGAGTCAGTGAAATGTTGTCAAATTTTACCAGATCCCCGGGTTTTGAACTTCTAATTTGAAAAGTTTTAGCCATTTCATAGACTTTTCTAAAAATAGTAGATTTAGTATTTTTAATTTCGAAACTCTCACTAATCTTACTTCCCGTGATTAATTCATGACTATTTTCATAACTAGATGGTAAACTATTTTTCGTACCAACTTTAAAGGAATTTTTATTATTCGTAGTATTACTGTTTTCTTTTTGAATTGTTGTTTTTACAGTATTATCAATCAAAGTAGCAATCTCGTAAGATTTCGCCGAATTTATATAAACTAAATTAAAATAATCTGAGTTTAATTTTGGAGTAACTTTTTCTCTGTCGCTCTTGTTAATAGAATCTATACGCCAACTCACAGAAATTAATATCACACTAATTATTAGCAGTATATTCGGGTCAATATTGACTAAAGTAATTAGACATCTCAATAATGGTCGAATTAATACATAAAATATTGCTATAAGTAAAAATTCATCTTTATTCTTATCTTCAAAAAAGTAGAAAAGCATTATCGTAGATAATGAAAAAATCAATTCATATTGTGAATAAGGCTGTAAAATATTAATTCTAAATAACCAACTAACTACAGTTAGTATAGCTGATGTATATAAAATAATTCTACGATAATTCATTCCTAAGAAAAATTTTTTTATCAATCAACACCTCGCGTTCTTCTAGATTTTTCTAAAACCTAATTTATAATATTATTTTTGAAATAGTTCAGACAAAAAATCTTCTTTTAGCATACACAAATTGAATACATTTGTGATATGATTAAAAGCTTCTGAAAGTGGTAAATGAGCGGTTTTCCAACCTTGTCCATCTGTAACCCACACAAATTCTACATTATCGTTCGAAGTTATTACAAATTGGCTCAATTCCGTAAACTCGCCAGCTACAGCCTTAAGTTTGCTGCCTCCGCCACCGTAGTAATTTGTTTCAATTAGCCAAACTTTATGTTTCTTTTTGGAATATACTACCACATCGAAACGTCGTTCAGACTTATCAACAGGAACTATAATATTCCATTTCTCTTTGATAAATGGAGCTGTAGCTTGAGCTTTCCATTCTAATTCTAATTCGTTTGCTATTTTATCAATATGACGTTCTAAAATACCTTCCATAGTTGTTCCACTACGGTTTTTTCTAGCATTGCTATCCAATCCAGCTTCCACCCCATAAACATAATCCACTAACGAACGGTTAGCGTTGTTTTGAAGGAAATTCAATAATCCAGATTTTTCAGTAAAATCAACATACTCCTTAATCTTGTTAGTATCAATTTTCGAAAAATTGAGTCGCTCAAAACTCATATTATCTTGCTCATCGATAGAAAGAATATCTAAAATTTTATCACGGCTAGCAATTAAACTTGGAATTGCCCTAAGTAGGTCGGGTTGTTTAGTGAACAGAGATAGAGCTTCGTTATAAATAGAATCTTTACTTATCAGGTAGTTAAGGGTGTTTAGCTCTAACTCAAACTGTTTAGTCTCACGATTAACCTTCTCCCAATTGACATAATATTCAGGTGTACGATTTGTTACAGATAAACTTGATAAAAATTCTTTAAGTCTTTCTTCTGACGATAATTCTAGATAATCATTTAGTTTCATAATATCCCCTCGTTTCTTTCCTTTTCTAATCTTGTCTTGGCTATTTTTAAGTAATCTTTTTCTGCGTCAATTCCTATAAATTTTCTACCTAATCTTTTAGCAACCACACCTGTCGTTCCACTACCAACGAAAGGATCCAGAATATAATCATCTTCTTGAGTGGAAGCTAGAATAATTCGTTCCAGCAAATATTCAGGTTTCTGCGTAGGATGCTTACCAGCCCATTTCTCAGTTTGCTTTGTGAGCGGACCAGTCCAGACATCTTTCATTTGTTTACCATCATTTATTTCTTTCATCAAGTCATAGTTGTAATAGTGACGAGCTTTTTTATCAGCTTTCCTAGCCCAAAGAATGGTTTCGGTAGAATGCGTAAAATATCGACAAGAAAGATTTGGAGCTGGATTAGTTTTTTGCCAAGTAATATTATTAAGAATCTTAAATCCTTCTTGTTCTAAAGCCATTCCAACCGAATAAATATTATGAAAACTACCTGAAATCCAAATTGTGCCATTAGGTTTTAAGACTTTTTTAGCAAGATTTATCCAACGTCGGTTGAAATCATGTTTTTCTTCTAACGAAGATATTTTATCCCAATCACCTTTATCAACTGATACTACTTGACCTCCTGAGTTAGAGAAACCTCCATTACTCAAAAAATAAGGCGGATCTGCGAAAATCATGTCCATACTTTCAGGTTTCATTTTCGAAAGGAACTCAAAAGTATCGGCATGTACAAGAATTGATTTGTTTTTATTATAGTATGGCTTTGTCATTAAAACACCTCCATACTTATATTCGTTATTTATCATAGTTGGTTACAATAATCTCATCAATTTTTCCACGACTTGAAGATTTAGCTCCATTAGTCCGGGTAGCAGAGACTTTATGTATTTTAAAATCTTTATACAACTCTCCAACTAATGGGCTAGAAGAATTCGATAACATAACGTAGGCGCCTTTTTCATCTAGCTTTTTAAAAGTGTCTCTCAAACGAACTTGGTCTTCGTAAGAGAATCCCTCGTGTGTATAAGAAGTAAAAGAGCTTGTCTCAGAAAGTGGAATGTAGGGTGGGTCAAAGTAAACAAAGTCCCCAGCTTCAACATCTTTAACGGCTTCTTCAAAATCTCCATTTAAAATATGAATAGTGTTCTCATTTAAATATTGAGAAATAGATACAATCAAATCTGAATCTACAATTTGGGGATTTTTATAGCGACCATACGGGACATTAAACTGATTTTTTGAATTTACACGGTATAATCCATTAAAATTTACACGTAGCATATACATAATGCGAGCAGCTCTCTCAACATTATTCATTTTTTCAATTCTGCTGTCCCTATCAGCAGAACGCAAGTTCAAATAGTATTCCTTCGAATTGCTTTCCTTGTGCTTAGATAACGATTTAATTAGCTCAGAAGGATTATCTTTAATTTGTTGATAACAATTGATTAATTCACTATTAAAATCATTTATGATCGCATCTTTAGGAGCAAGTTCAAAAAACAAAGCTCCACCACCAACAAACGGCTCAAAATAACGATTATAAGATTCTGGCATAAGAGATTTGATTACGGAAAGAAGCTGACGCTTTCCACCAGTCCATTTTGTAAAAGGGCGTAAAGCCTGCTTACTATTAAGTATTGATTTCATACCTACAATTATACCACATATCACCACTGAATTAAATCAGTTAAAGTCAACTCAATACCTCAACATTTACAACTGAAATCTTAACACTAGACTCAGATAACTTCTCTCTATAGCTATTCGCTAGCTCTCTAAAAAATTCATCATCTGTTTCAATATCTAAAATCTCTATCAGAGCCTTGGCGGTGTCGGTTAAATGAAAAGCACTATATTCAAATGTTAGAATATCGTTGGAATCAGTCGTAAAAGTTAAAACTAAATTGTCATTTTGAAAACCAGACAGTATCTCTAAGTTTATGGCGAGAATTTCCAAATATACAGAACTTCCAGAACTAACCGTTGAAATCATAAATGAGCTGATTGATAAGATTGTGATACAAAAACCAACAGGAACGAAACGCAATCGAATCATTCAGATAGATATTTACTACAATTTCATCGGAAAACTAAACAACGAAAAAAGCGAGCCGGATAATCTGACTCGCTAATATTACCTAATCACTAAACTGCTGGGTGTCAGGTTACCTTTGGAGGAGCATTTCTTTTTAAAAATTTATCAATCAAGCGACCAACTATCTCATCTTTTTTTTATTTCTGCCAATATGTGTGACAGGTAGTAATGATAGCCAAAAATAGCAAGACCAAGCAGGAGGATAAGAGCTCCTACTCCCAAGCTGATGGCAAGAACAGAGGAGAGAGACTGAACCAAGAATATGCTTCCGATTACAAGAGCCATCAGGATTGCACTATAAATTAAGAGTAAAACAATTTTGACTATACCATTTGAACGGTTCACCAAGTCCGTAATGCTACTCCAATTGGTTGACAGATTTTTCACGTCCTTAAGGTAATGGTGGCAAGAAAGGATGACACTGGCAAGGATCCAGACTACAAGAAGATAAATCATCGAAAGGATGGGCAAGCCTAGATATAGAGAAAGGCCAAGTAAAGTCAGAACTGGTAAAAAGGACTGGACAGCAAATATAATCCAAAATTTCACTTTCACATAACGAACAAAGTCAAAGGGCAAACTCTTAAGAAAATCAACATTTTCCCTCTCCAAGGACAAGGCAATTGAATGCAGGCTGGTGATATTGTTATTGACAACTGCTATAAACAATCCTATAAAAAACAAGGGTAACCAGTATGGAGGATGAATATCTGGAACTATCTGAGAATCTCGGATGTTGGAAATTAGACCGATCATCATGAGATAAGGAAGGAAAGCACTTGTAAAAAGCACTGTAATCACGCCAGTCCCCTGTCCCAAGAGGGTGAGGTGGTAGCGTAAAACCATACGGAAAAATCCCTTTTTAGTAGTTGAAATTCTCTCCTTACTGCGACGTTCTTTCTTGACCTTCTCCTCACTGTTAAGCAGAATCACGTCATAAAAACGAGGAAAAACCTTCTTTTTGCTCAAGTAAAGCAAGAAGAGAGTTAGTCCTATCCAAGCGAGCAGACCCAGGATGGCTTCTGTCGAAAAAGGCTCCACTGCTATTTTGTAAAAGAGATGAATAGGATAAAGGAGAAATGGAATGTCTCTAACTTTATCGACAATACGTCCAGAAGTTGACTGTAGAAAGAAGACAAATATTAAAGGTATGAGAACTCCTATCCCAATCATCACATTCGAAAAAATAGACTGATACTTTCTGAAGACCCTAGTCTGAGCCAAGAAATGTACTGCCACTACCATCACTAAAGTAACAGAGACAAATAATAAGGTCAAGGACAGTAGCATCAAAGGCAAGCCTAGCCAAAGAGAAGGTGCTAGCCTAATATAGAGGACTAGAAAATAAGCTAGGATTGGTACAATTCCAGGCAGAGCTGGCAAGAGGACAGACAGTCCTTTAGCGATTATAATCTCTGATTCTTTAAAGGCATATGGCCTATAGGAGACCAGGTCCTTACTCTCATAAAAGACATTGTAAAAAGCTGTTAAAGAAGTTGAAAAGGCAATCACTAGTAAAATAGCAACCATGAAGCTAAAATAAACAGGCCTTTCCTCAAAAGGAAAATGAATGGCTATATTTATAAACATGATGAGCATCAAGAGACTGGAAAAAATGTAAGAACCTAGGACTCTAGCGGAAACATTTACTTTTTTCCCAGGATTTTTAGCTTGCTTCTTTCGTAGGTTAGCCAGATTAGCTTCTTGAGATGAATAGAGGATATTGATATCAACTAATTTTCTAATGACCTTGAGACGCATCTGAAACCTCCTCTTTTCTACCAGCAAGGCTAAGGTAGATACTTTCCAAAGACTGGTCTGGGTGGTCTTTTCTCAAGTCCTCTACGCTACCACAATAGATCAAATGCCCCTTTTTTAAAATGGCAATCCGATCACAAACTTGCTCAGCTACCTCTAGGACATGAGTTGAAAACAAAACTGTCTTGCCTTTTTGTGCATGTTCCTTCATCATTTGCTTTAAATCAAAGGCAGCCTGAGGATCCAAACCAGTCAAGGGTTCGTCCAAGACCCAAATATCGGGATCAGACAAGAGTGCTCCGATGACAAAGACTTTCTGACGCATTCCGTGAGAGAGGGTTTCAATGACCTGATAACGATTTTCAGCAAAATCAAAAACGCTCAATAGCCTAGCTAGACTAGCCTCCAAGTCAGAGCTAGTCAGATCATAAGAGGAGGCGATTAATTCCCAAAATTCATTGGCCGTTAAGCGTAAAAATAAGTCAGGCGAGTCTGCAACGTAACCAATCTTTCGTTTAATAGCCAAGCGATTTTCCGATAAATCTAAACCATCTACTAAAATCCGACCATCAGTGGGTGAAATAATACTGACTAAGGATTTTATGGTGGTCGATTTTCCAGCACCATTATGGCCAATCAAGCCCATAATCTCTCCATTTTCAATCTGCAGATTGAGATTGCTCAAGGCCTCTTTATCACCATACAACTTACTAACATTTTGAAATTCAATCATGAGAAATCTCCTCTCTTTATCTATGTAATTTATTATAATTATAGCGTTTTCATTTTAAAAATCAACATTTTATATAAAATAGTCAAAAACTTATTATTCAGTTTTACGCAAACGTTTGCGCTAACCGATACTTTATGATAGAATAAAGAACAAGATTGACAAGTAAGAGGAAACATCATGCAAAATCAAACACTTATGCAATACTTTGAATGGTATCTGCCCCACGACGGTCAGCACTGGACGCGTCTGGCTGAAGATGCTCCACACCTAGCTAATCTCGGTATCAGCCATGTCTGGATGCCACCAGCTTTTAAGGCAACCAATGAAAAAGATGTCGGCTATGGGGTCTATGATTTATTTGACCTAGGAGAGTTCAACCAAAAAGGAACTGTCCGCACCAAGTATGGTTTCAAAGAAGACTATCTTCAAGCCATTCAAGCACTAAAAGCACATGGGATCCAGCCTATGGCCGATGTGGTACTCAATCACAAGGCTGCTGCTGATCACATGGAAGCCTTTCAGGTCATCGAAGTAGATCCTGTAGACCGTACAGTTGAACTCGGAGAACCTTTCACCATCAATGGCTGGACTAGCTTTACCTTCGATGGTCGCCAAGATACCTATAATGACTTCCACTGGCACTGGTACCACTTCACCGGTACTGACTACGATGCCAAACGCCGTAAGTCTGGGATTTATCTGATTCAAGGAGACAACAAGGGCTGGGCTAACGAGGAATTGGTCGATAATGAAAACGGTAACTATGACTACCTCATGTATGCAGACCTAGACTTTAAACATCCTGAAGTCATCCAAAATATCTATGACTGGGCTGACTGGTTCATGGAAACGACTGGTGTAGCTGGTTTCCGCTTGGATGCCGTTAAACACATTGACTCTTTCTTCATGCGCAATTTTATCCGTGATATGAAGGAAAAATACGGTGAGGATTTCTATGTTTTTGGTGAATTTTGGAATCCTGACAAGGAAGCCAATCTGGACTATCTTGAAAAAACGGAAGAACGCTTTGACCTTGTCGATGTTCGTCTCCACCAGAATCTCTTTGAAGCCAGTCAAGCTGGCGCAAACTATGATCTTCGTGGTATTTTCACAGATAGCTTGGTTGAACTCAAACCTGACAAGGCTGTGACCTTTGTCGACAACCACGATACCCAACGTGGTCAGGCTCTTGAGTCTACTGTTGAAGAATGGTTCAAACCAGCAGCCTATACTCTCATTCTATTACGCCAAGACGGCCTTCCATGTGTCTTTTACGGAGACTACTATGGGATTTCAGGGCAGTATGCTCAACAAGATTTCAAAGAAGTCCTTGACCGCCTCCTAACCATCCGAAAAGATTTGGCCTATGGAGAACAAAATGACTACTTTGATGATCCAAACTGTATTGGTTGGGTACGCTCAGGTGCTGAACATCAATCCCCAATCGCAGTCTTGATTTCAAATGACCAAGAAAACAGCAAATCAATGTTTGTCGGCCAAGAATGGGCTAACCAAACCTTTGTAGATTTACTTGAAAACCACCAAGGTCAAGTTACAATTGATGAGGAAGGTTATGGACAATTCCCAGTCTCAGCTGCTTCGGTAAGTGTCTGGGCAGCCAATACAATCTAATTTCCAATGATTATAAAGCCAGGTCCAAACAGATTTGGCTTTTTTGTAGTCAAAAAAGACCTACCCAAATGGATAGATCTTTATACTCAATGAAAATCAAAGAGCAAACTAGGAAGCTAGCCGCAGGTTGCTCAAAGCACTGCTTTGAGGTTGCAGATAAGACTGACGAAGTCAGTCACATATAAAATCCAAGGCGAAGCTGACGTTGTTTGAAGAGATTTTCGAAGAGTATTACTTGATTACAATTTACCTGCTACTGCATCCAACAATTCTTGGATCTTAGCTTGGTTGCTTCCTCCTGCCATGGCCATGTCTGGTTTACCACCACCACGTCCATCGACGATTGGTGCTAATTCTTTGACAAGGCTTCCTGCATGAAGGTCTTTTGTCTTGCTTGCTACAAGGACATTGACTTTGTCACCGATAGCAGCAACTAGGACAAGAAGATCAGAGTAGTCTTTTTGTTTCCAGTTATCTGCAAATGTACGAAGGGCACCAGCATCTGATACAGACACTTGGCTAGCGATATAACGGTGACCATTGACTTCCTTCACATCCTTGAAGATATCGCCTGCGGCTGCAGCTGCGGCTTTTTCTTTCAATTCAGCATTTTCTTTTTGAAGTTGACGAAGTTGTTCTTGAAGTCCTTCTACCTTGTGAGGTACTTCCTTGACTTGAGGTGCTTTCAAGGTTGCTGCGACAGCTTTAAGAGCATCTTCTTGTTCGCGGTAGGCTTCAAAGGCTTCCTTACCAGTCACTGCCAAGATACGGCGAGTTCCTGATCCAATCCCTTCTTCTTTGACAATCTTGAAGAGACCAATTTCAGAAGTGTTACCAACGTGGGTACCACCACAAAGCTCGATAGAGTAGTCACCGATAGTAACAACACGGACTTCTTTTCCGTATTTCTCACCAAAGAGGGCCATAGCCCCCATTTCTTTAGCAGTGTCAATATCCGTTTCAACTGTCTTCACTTCAAGAGCTTCCCAGATTTTTTCGTTGACTTGCTGCTCAATCGCACGCAATTCTTCTGCAGTTACTGCTTGGAAATGAGTAAAGTCAAAGCGAAGGAATTCAACTTCGTTAAGAGATCCTGCTTGTGTTGCGTGGTTTCCAAGGATATTATGAAGGGCAGCGTGAAGCAAGTGAGTCGCAGTGTGGTTTTTCATAACACGGTGACGACGATTAGTATCGATTGCCAATTTGTATTCTTGGTTCAAAGCAAGCGGTGCAAGGACGTCAACAATGTGAAGAGCTTGTCCGTTTGGTGCTTTTTGAACATTTGTCACAGTCGCCACAACTGAACCAGCCTCATCCAAGATTTGTCCATGGTCAGCTACCTGTCCGCCCATTTCAGCGTAGAATGGTGTTTCTGCAAAGATAAGAGAGGCAATTCCTTCTGACACAGCTTCTACTTCTGCATTGTCAGCCACAATAGCCACCAATTTAGAAGATAATTGGCTAGCATTGTAGTTGAAGACACTTTCTACAGTGATGTTTTGAAGGGTTTCATTTTGCATACCCATTGAGCCACCCTTGACAGCTGAGGCACGCGCGCGTTCTTGCTGTTCTTTCATGGCTGCTTCAAAACCTTCACGATCCACAGTCATCCCAGCTTCTTCAGCGATTTCTTCAGTCAATTCAACTGGGAATCCATAAGTGTCATAAAGTTTGAAGACATCTTAACCAGCAATAACAGATTGACCTTTTTCTTTCAAGTCTGCTACAATGCCTTGGGCAAAGTGTTGACCTGAGTGAAGGGTACGAGCAAATGATTCTTCTTCGCTCTTAACGATTTTTTCGATAAAGTCACGTTTTTCAAGCACTTCTGGGTAGTAGCTTTCCATGATTTTACCAACAGTTGGAACGAGTTTGTAAAGGAAAGGCTCGTTGATTCCCAATTTTTGACCATGCATAGAAGCACGACGGAGAAGACGACGAAGGACATAACCACGACCTTCATTTCCTGGAAGGGCACCATCACCGATAGCAAATGAAAGTGAACGGATGTGGTCAGCGATGACCTTAAAGCTCATGTTGTCGCCATCTTGGTCATAAACCTTACCAGACAATTTCTCCACTTCACGAATGATTGGCATAAAGAGGTCTGTCTCAAAGTTTGTCTTAGCCCCTTGGATAACCGCTACCAAACGCTCTAAACCAGCGCCCGTATCAATGTTCTTGTGTGGCAATTCCTTGTACTCGCTACGAGGAACAGCAGGGTCTGCGTTAAATTGTGACAAAACGATGTTCCAGATTTCGATGTAACGGTCGTTTTCGATATCTTCTGCAAGAAGACGAAGACCGATATTTTCTGGGTCAAAGGCTTCTCCACGGTCAAAGAAAATCTCTGTATCTGGTCCAGAAGGTCCTGCACCGATTTCCCAGAAGTTGTCCTCAATAGGAATCAAGTGACTTGGATCCACTCCCACTTCAATCCAGCGGTTATAAGAATCTTTATCATCTGGGTAGTAAGTCATGTAAAGTTTCTCAGCTGGGAAGTCAAACCATTCTGGACTGGTCAAAAGCTCATAAGCCCAAGTGATAGCTTCGTCACGGAAGTAATCTCCGATAGAGAAGTTCCCCAACATTTCAAACATGGTATGGTGACGTGCAGTCTTCCCTACGTTTTCAATATCGTTGGTACGGATAGCCTTTTGGGCATTGGTAATACGTGGATTTTCAGGGATGATGGTCCCGTCAAAGTATTTCTTAAGGGTTGCTACCCCAGAGTTGATCCACAAAAGTGTTGGGTCATTTACAGGAACCAAACTTACTGATGGTTCTACTGAGTGACCTTTGGTCGCCCAGAAGTCAAGCCACATTTGGCGTACTTGTGCACTAGATAGTTGTTTCATATTGTCTCCTTATTTACTTGTTTAATGTGATTGGCTTTCTAGCATTTCCACATAGTCAATCGCGACACAGAGGGAAATGACTAGATCTGCGTAAGCGTCCTCCAGAAGCGTTACGGTATAGGTAGAGGTCAGATGGAAGAGTTCCTTCTTAATTTCCGCAATCAGCTGATCTCGATCATCCAGCAATTTGAAATTCAAATCCCAGATATTGCCCTCGATACGAAGACCTAGATTATCAAACTCATACTTATCTCGCCAGAAGGTCAACTTCTTGCGAATGACAAAACTCGAGCCATCCCGAAGCTGAATCTCAAAACGAGGAAGCAAGGTCAAGATTTCTTTACTGATCTGACTGACTTGTTCACCATTAGCATCATAGATGGTAAAAGT
The DNA here is from genome assembly GCF_963518475.1 of uncultured Streptococcus sp. Classification (GTDB taxonomy): domain Bacteria; phylum Bacillota; class Bacilli; order Lactobacillales; family Streptococcaceae; genus Streptococcus. Next base: position 76,351 of record NZ_CAUQJA010000002.1, read on the forward strand.
TTTGGGAATCTTAAAAAATGATCCCTCTACCTGATAGGCGATTTCTCCCCTGTCATCCTTGATAGCGAAGCGTTCGCCTCCAAGGCGAAACTTTTGTTTGACAAGAAATGTTTTCATCAACACCTCCAAAAATCAAAAGACAAGCTCATATCACGAAGGGCGAAAAACCGCGGTACCACCTTCATTCAATGAACTTGTCATTCTCTTATTCTTATGCAATTGTATGATTGAGTAGCATGACTTCCTAGCTTAGATGGCTCGCAGCACCGCCATTTCTCTGGACTAAGACAACTGAAAATCAATTCTCAACTTTCTTATTATAACGTTTTTTTAAGTCTGCGTCAACTGGGAATCGTCTCCCTTGAATCAGATCAATTCCCTGTATCTTTAATTACTCTTTCAGGAGAACAAAATTAGCCAATATAATTGTTGATATTAAACAAATCCAAAATAACATATTACTCTCTCGCTTTAATATTATCTAGACTGTCAATTTCATATCTACATTTTTTAAGATAAAACAAACTAATAGCAAAATCTAAATGTCAAATCATTCATTAATCAATTCCTCAATTTCCTTTATCCCTTCAAACTCTCCAACACTTTCGAAAAGTTCTATAGCTCGTTTGAAATGTCTGTTGGATAATTCCGTATCTTTCAAGGCTAAATAGATTTCACCTAACCCTCTATAGCTACAAGCTTGAGAAATCACATCATCAGTCTCTAAAGATTGTTCCAATGACAGATTCATGAATGTAAGAGCCTCATCAAGATTGTTTAATTTAAATCTCACATAGCCCTGTTCGTAGTTATTCACAGCTTTCTTTAGATTATCATTTGGAAAATGCTCTTCAACTATCTTCTCTTCATCTTCAATAAGTTTTAAAGCCTTATGAAAATCCCCCTGATCTCTGTAGATCATAGCTAATTGATGTAAGCCAATGTGTTCTTTTTCTTTATCTTCATTTTGTTGCGCCAATAAAATGTATTTCTCAAAGATATGGGTACATGAAACATAGTCTTTTTCTGCTAACAATAAATATCCCATCAAATTTAAAAGACTAAAATCCGTACAGGTATCAATGGAAAAATCTTGTTCAACTAACTTTTTAGCTTCTGATATTTTTCCTTCCAGAAACAAGTTCCAAGCTGTATCAATTTTAGAGTCCATCTATTTCCCCCCTTCAACTACAAACAACCTTCATAAAATAGAATCACTCAACAAGAATATATTATTCTCTATCTATTGAGGATTAATCTTATAAACTATTAATCTGCATTAAAACAATCATAAACCTCTTTAAAGAGAGTCGGCAATATTCCTTGTTCTTCTTTGTCTAAATTATATTCAGAAACTAGCTCATCCATATATTCAAATACAGTGAAATGTTTTTTTATTCCATTCATAACAAGCGCAAATTTCAAATCATTAAGTTCAGTTTTATTAAACTCTTTTAACTTCTTCACATCAATTCTAGTGATTGGATGAGAAATACCATCTAGAGTACTGTAAATCGTTTTTCCTAGTAAATAATCTGTCGTGGTATCGAATAATTTTGCTAATTTGACAACGGCGTCTAAATTAAGCTCTAAAGTTCCATTCTTCCAACGAGAATAAGTACCTTGTTATCCACCAATCATCTCAGAAATTTGTATCTGAGTTAACTTCTTGATCTTTTTCAGTTTCTTAAGACGATCTCCAAAAGAATCATTATTAAACATTGTATCCTCTTAAATATTCTAAACGGTATAAAACGGAATTATTCCATAAGGAATATTTATTTGAAGATTAAAGATTCTATTGAGAATATTATAGCATAAAAGGAGGTAAAAGCGTATGTAGCTAGTAGTCAATTTAAAAAATTTTAATGAAGGAGGTAGAATTCAACAAATAAAAAAATCTTGAAACAAATGCGCCGTTATTTCACTTATCACTATTTTTATCCTCAATTTTCATATTACTAAGCACAGCAACTAAAATAGAAAAAGATATGGCTGTAAAAACTGACTTATATTAAAAAACGAACCAGCTTGACTGATCCGTTTTCTTACATCTATCTTCTACTTCCGATACATTTTAAACTGTAGGAAGAAGTCGCTATATTTGCCTGTCCATTTATGGTCAAATTTCTCATAAACTTCTAGGTGTTTCATGGTTTCAGCATCTGGATAGAAGGCTTTGTCTTCTTTTTTCTCCTCTGGGAGTAATTCCTTAGCTGGTAGGTTTGGTGTTGAATAGCCGACATACTCTGCATTTTTAAGAGCATTTTCAGGTTTCAACATAAAGTTGATAAAGGCATAGGCTGCATCTTGGTTTTTGACTGTTTTTGGTATAACCATATTGTCAAACCAAAGGTTGCTGGCCTCAGTTGGTACCACATAGCGTAGATTTTCGTTTTTTTCCAGCATTTGACTGGCTTCTCCTGAGAAGGTCACACCGATGGCAGCGTTGTTCTGAATCATGTAGCCCTTCATCTCGTCCGCCACAATAGCCTTGATATTTGGAGTCAATTTGTAGAGTTTGTCTACTGTCTCTTCCAACTGCTGGGTATCCTTGGAGTTGAGGCTGTAGCCGAGGGAATTGAGTCCTAGTCCCAGCACCTCACGCGCCCCATCAAAGAGCATGATCGAGTTTTTATACTCTGGCTTCCAGAGATCATCCCAATGCTCAGGCGCTTCATCGACCATGGTTTCATTGTAGACAATTCCCAAGGTTCCCCAGAAGTAAGGAATGGAGAATTTATTGCCTGGGTCAAAGGACTGGTTGAGGAACTCTGGCCCGATATTTTCGATTCCTTCAAGTTTTGAATAATCAAGCGGAACTAAGAGGTCTTCGTCCTTCATCTTGTTGATCATGTATTCACTTGGGATAGCAATATCGTAGGTCGTTCCACCCTGCTTAATCTTGGTATACATGGCTTCGTTGGAGTCAAAGGTCTCATACTGGACTTGGATGCCTGTTTCTTCTGTGAATTGCTCCAAGAGTTCTGGATCGATATAATCCCCCCAGTTATAGATAACCAATTTTTGACTATCTCGACTATTGATTTTACTATCTAGATGCGTTGCAATTCCCCATAAGACCAGGATAATGGCTACGATTCCTGCTAAAAATGAATAGAGTTTTTTCATGCTTGCTCCTCCTTCTCGCGTGAGATAAAGTAATATCCAACCACTAGGATAATACTAAAGAGAAAGACAAGGGCAGACAGGGCATTGATTTCTAGTGAAATCCCCTTACGAGCACGAGAGTAAATCTCGACTGACAGGGTTGAAAAGCCATTTCCCGTTACAAAGAAGGTCACGGCAAAATCATCTAGCGAATAGGTAAAGGCCATGAAGTAACCTGCAATGATAGACGGAGTCAGGTAAGGAAGCATGATTTCCTTGAACATCTGAAATTGACTGGCACCAAGGTCATAGGCCGCATGAATCATGTCACCGTTCATTTCCTTGAGTCGAGGCAAGACCATCAAGACCACGATAGGAATGGAGAAGGCCACGTGACTAGATAGAACGGTCAAAAAGCCAAGTGAAAACTTGAGTTGAGTAAAGAGAATCAAGAAGCTGGCACCAATCATAACATCAGGCGCAACCATGAGGATATTATTGAGAGAAAGAAAGGCTTCTTGGTATTTCTTACGAGACTGGTAGATGTAAATGGCACCAAAAGTCCCGATAATGGTCGCAATCAAGGCTGACAGGAAGGCCAAGAAAAAGGTCTGAGTCACAATCAACATAAGGCGACCATCGCCAAACATAGTTTTAAAATGGCTCAAGCTAAAGCCTGTAAAGCTATTCATGTCATTGCCTGCGTTAAAGGCATAGCCAATCAGGTAAAAGATTGGCAGGTAGAGGACAAGAAAGACCAGTCCCAGATAAATGTTGGCAAATTTTTTCATCGTTCTCTCCTTTCCTTGGTCACCCACATGGTGATGAACATGGTCAGAATGAGAATCACACCGATGGTAGAACCCATACCGTAGTTGTCATTTGTCAGGAAGTTCTGCTCAATAGCCGTTCCCAGCGTAATAACGCGGTTCCCACCAATCAAACGGGTCAGCATGAAGAGACTCAAGCTTGGAATAAAGACAGATTGAACCCCACTTCTCACTCCGTTCATAGACAGAGGGAAGATGACATGGCGGAAGGTCTCCCACTTGGTCGCACCAAGGTCATAGCTGGCATTGATGAGATTGTTATCCATATCGTCCAAGACATTGAAAATGGGCAAAATCATAAAGGGAAGCTCGATGTAGCTTGCGACAAAGATAAAGGAGAAATCGGTAAAGAGCAACTGCTGTGAACCGATTCCGATAAATTCCAAGAATTGGTTAATAGAGCCATTCTGACCAAAAATCCCAATAAAGGCATAGGCCTTAAGAAGAAGGTTGATCCAGGTGGGCAGAATAATCAGCATAAGCCATAGTTGACGGTGCTTGAGACGGGTCAAAAATAGGGCTGTTGGATAGCTGATAAGGAGGGTTACAAAGGTCACAATTCCTGCATAGAGTACAGAGTTGAAACTCATTTTTAGGTAGGTCAAGTTTTGTGACGCAAAGTAAGATTTATAGTTTTCTAAACTGAACTGGCCTTCGATGTTGAAAAAGGATTGACCGAAAATCAAGACCAAGGGTGCCAAGACAAAGAGGGCAATCCAAAGCATGTAGGGCACTACAAAGAGTTTAGAGCTTGTTTTCTTCATCTCTTTCCTCCTCGATTGCATTGATCAGACCTGCTTCTTGCTCTTCGATTTCTACGTATTCTTCGATACGGGCATCGAACTCTTCTTCGGTTTCGTTGAGACGCATGATATGGATGTCTTCTGGTTCAAAGTCCAGACCGATTTCCTCACCAACGATGGCCTTACGAGTTGAGTGGATCATCCATTCATTCCCAAGCTCGTCATAGGCGATAATTTCATAGTGAACTCCACGGAAGAGCTGGGTATCGACCTTAACTTGGAGCTTGCCTTCTTCAGGAAGAGTAATGCGCAAGTCCTCTGGACGAATAACAACCTCAACAGGCTCATTTGGCTTCATCCCGCCATCGACCGCTTCAAAGCGTTTGCCGTTAAACTCAACTAAGTAGTCCTCAATCATGGTTCCTGGCAAGATATTTGACTCACCGATAAAGGTGGCAACAAAGTGGTTAATCGGCTCATCGTAGATATCTACTGGTGTTCCAGACTGGACAATCTCGCCATCATTCATAACGAAAATCCAGTCACTCATGGCAAGTGCTTCTTCCTGATCGTGAGTAACAAAAACAAAGGTGATTCCCAATCGTTGTTGCAGTTCACGCAGTTCGTACTGCATATCTGTTCTTAATTTCAAGTCCAGCGCTGACAGAGGCTCGTCCAGCAAAACCACACGGGGTTGGTTGATGATGGCACGGGCAATAGCCACACGCTGACGTTGTCCTCCAGAGAGTTTACGGATGGAACGTTTTTCGTAACCTTCCAACTGAACCATCTTGAGAACTTCCGCTACGCGTTTCTCGATTTCTTTCTTGTCAATTTTACGCAAGCGGAGCGGAAAGGCAACATTTTCAAACACATTCATATGTGGAAACAAGGCATAGGATTGGAAGACTGTATGGACGTCTCGCTTGTTGGTTGGGATGTCGTTGATACGGACACCGTCCAGTAAAATATCTCCTGTCGTCGCATCCAGTAAACCTGCGATGATGTTAAGGATAGTTGATTTCCCTGAACCAGATGCGCCTAGAAGGGTATAGAATTTCCCTTCTTCCAACTCAAAGTTGATGTCTTTGAGAACCTTGGTGTTGCTGTCTTCAAAAACTTTAGAGACGTTTTTGAATTCAATAATTGGTTTTTTCAATTGTCATTTATTCCTTCTTTTTCATAGATTAACAGATCAGGTCTCTGTCAGGCCGCTACTACCTCGTGTAGGAGATTGAACTGCCTACATTCTTCTGCACTGACGATAGGCTTTCACCCCCTTTCCATGATATAGCAGCAGCTTTTCAACTACAGCTTCCTACTTGCTTTCACCTAAAATACGAACTTCCCTCTCAAGGGTAACACCGGAGTGTTCCTTGACTTTTTCAATCACAGACTCAATCAAGTCTTCATAGTCTTTGGCCGTTCCGTCAGCAACGTTAATCATAAAACCTGCGTGTTTTTCTGAGACTTCTACGCCACCAATACGATAGCCTTTCAAGCCAGCTTCTGAAATTAATTGACCTGCAAAATGCCCTACTGGACGCTTAAATACCGAACCACAAGATGGATATTCTAAAGGTTGCTTGAGTTCACGCAAATGAGTCAAACGATCCATTTCTTGCTTGATAACCTGATGATTTCCAGGCGCTAGGGCAAACTTAGCAGACAAGACAACTGCACCAGACTCCTGAATAGCTGAATGGCGATACCCAAAAGCCAAATCTTTGGCAAACAGGGTTTCGATTTCTCCATCCTTGGTCAAGACCTTACAAGATTGCAAGATATGAGCAATTTCTCCACCGTAGGCACCTGCATTCATAAAGACAGCACCACCGATACTTCCCGGGATGCCACAAGCGAATTCAAAACCAGTCAAACTATGACGGAGGGCAATGCGTGTCGTTTCAATCAAGTTGGCCCCAGCTTCAGCCTCAATGGTATATCCATCAACCGAAACATGATTGAGCTTGTCACACAAGATGACAAACCCACGAATCCCACCATCACGAACGATAATGTTACTAGCATTTCCCAGCACCATCCAAGGGATATTTTCTTGATTGGCAAATTTAACAACCCGAGCTAACTCATAGCGATTTCGTGGAAAGACCAAATAATCGGCCTCTCCACCTACTTTTGTATAACTATAGCTATGCAAGGGTTCCTTGAAACGGATATCAATCCCTTCTAAGATTTCAAGCATTTTTTCTTTTACTGACATGATACTCTTCCTTTTACAAAATTCATTCCATTATACCATTTTTAAGACCATTTGACGACCCTAAAAAAATCTCGAGATTATTTTAAACAAAAAAAGAGGTTTCCCCCCCCTTTTTATGATTTTTTGCAAAAGATAGCCTTTGTTCCATAGGCAACCAGAACGAGCTCAAGTGCTAGGACAACTTCCACCAAGACTGGATTGGTCAACCAGCCAACTTGGACTAGAGATGGTGCTAAGTCAAAGAAGGCATGTAGTCCATAGGCCGCTAGGAGATAAATCCATTTCTTCTGGCGAACAGCTTGGTAAACCCAAACAGTCAAGAGTAATTGGAAACCTAGCGCCAAGATTCTCTCAAAACCAAGCAAATAAATCTGCCAGACTGATAGCGACTGAATAGTTTTCAACATATTTTCAGACAGCAATTGCATAACCTGTGGATTCTGAGTTTGAACTGCTGAGAGAACGATGTAGAGATTAATCAAACTAGTAAGACCTAGGAAAATCAACTCCAAGCCACCATGCCCCAATCCATAAGCCAAGGCATCTGCCTTTTCCAAACTTCTCTTTTTCTCCAACCATTTGAAGAAAATAAGACGAGCAGTTTCCTCAAAAAATGCTGCCATGGCTAGTCCATAGATGATATAGACAAGCGGATGGTCTTGCAAGAGGGCAATACTGCCGTCTTTTTGAGGATGCAAAAATAAGATATGCACCAGTTTTTCCAAAATCTGTGAAGAGACAAAGAAAGCGACAGCCCCCAAGCCCAAGACAGCTAGATTGATCTGGTATTTCTTTTTGGCATACCAAACGCTTCCTATCAAGAAAGCCAGCAACAGCAACATGGTAATGATAATATGAATGGTCATTTTCTTCTCCTATTCCGCCTTTTCAATATCTTTTTTCATCTCGTCAACATTGAACTTAGCAAACAAGTATTGACGGTCTTGGACTGGGAAACGTTGGTCCAACTGATCAACTGCTCCCACCTCGATAATCCCTTCCTTGATGACAAAATCCATGACATGACCACCGAAAGTCAAATCATCTGATATGAAGTGCAGATGGTAGCCTGCCACACTGACTCCATGGAAAATCTCTGGTGTCCAGAAACCAACGATGGTCCCTGCTACATTGTCGCGACTATATTCCGGTTGATGGGTTGCGACCTCAGCAAACTTGGTATCTGGTGTCGACTTAGGAATCATGCGTACATGCATACGCGAAAATTCCCCGCGAATCTTGATAGAGCGGAAAAGATTTTCCCCATCATAATAAGACTCAATTCGTTCTTCCAATTCCTTGTCTGTCATCTCAAAGCGCTGGCGGAAAATGACCTCTGCCTGATGCGGTACTACTGCTGCGTAGGGAATGAGGGCATCTGGCGACACTTCTACAATCTCTGGCTGGTTTCCTGACCCTTTGGCCTGATAAGCCTTGCCATCTAAGACAATCAATTCCCCATCAATGGAATCCAAGGTTCCCAAACCAAGGTCACCATGCTCCAGCAATTCTCCTACTGTCATGGTACCACCATAAAGGCCAGCCATCAAGGCTCCTAGGGTATTGTATTGAAATAATTTCACTGGTTCCTGCACGTTCTTATCCATTCACTTTCTTATCTGTTATTCTATAAATCTTACTCCTAAGTATACCACATTTGCCCCTAGATGTGAACGAGAGAAACACTCTAGACATTGCCAAGAAGGAAAAAAAAGGGTACAATGTAACAAAATCAAGGGAGGTCTGGAATGAAGAAACAAAGCAAGTACCAAGAGGTCGTTTCCTATCTGAAAAATGGTATCGAGTCTGGACGATTTCCGACGGGAAGCCGCCTGCCTTCTATCCGTCAACTGAGCCTTGACTTTCACTGTAGCAAGGACACTATTCAACGCGCTCTGCTGGAATTACGACACGAACAATACCTCTATGCCAAGCCCCAGAGTGGCTACTATGTCCTAGAACAAGGGCAACACCAGGACCTAGAAATTGAGGTTACCGACGAACATGCCAGTGCCTATGACGATTTCCGACTCTGTGTCAATGAAACCCTGATTGGACGGGAAAACTACCTCTTCAACTACTATGACAACCAAGAAGGATTAGAAGACTTAAGGCAATCCATTCATAAACTCCTCTTTGACCAAGCTCTCTACTGCAAGGCTGATCAACTGGTACTGACTTCTGGAACTCAACAAGCCCTTTTTATCCTTTCTCAAATATCCTTTCCTAGCCAAGCCAAGGAAATCTTGGTGGAACAGCCGACCTACCATCGAATGAATCGCCTCTTGATTGCTCAGGGATTGGACTATCAAACGATTGAACGAGGCATTGATGGAATTGACTTGGAGGAACTGGAAAGCCACTTCAAGACAGGTAAAATTAAATTTTTCTATACCATTCCTCGATTTCACTATCCTCTGGGGCATTCCTATTCAGAGCAGGACAAACGGGCTATTCTTGACTTAGCTGCCAAGTATGGTGTCTATATCGTAGAGGACGACTATCTGGGTGATTTGGACTCCAAGAAGGGCCAGACCTTCCACTATCTGGATACAGAGGAGCGCGTCATTTACATCAAGTCCTTCTCAACCAGCCTCTTTCCAGCCCTGCGGATAACAGCACTCATCCTTCCAAATGCTATCAAAGAAGCCTTTGTGGCCTACAAAAATATCCTAGACTATGACAGCAACCTCATCATGCAAAAGGCACTGTCACTCTATATTGACAGTCAATTATTTGAGAAAAATCGGCTAGCTCGCTTATCCAATCAGGAAGATTACCAAAAACAAATCGAGGAAAGCTTAACTAAAACTCCTTGTCCCCTCCCTCACTTTCCCCTACACGATGGTTTATTACTAGACCTGAGACAGTATCCTAAAATTGCTAGTCTCAAACACAGCCAACTGGGCTTGGATTTCTTTGAAGAGGCTTACTTGGGTGCCTGTCCTTATCAATTTGCCAAGGTGTCCTTAGACAATCTGAAAAAGGTTTTAAACTATTTAAAAGCAGAATTGGAATGACTTCCAACTCTGCTTTTTCTTATTGTTCAACTTCTGTTAAGGTTGCCGCTTTTTCAAGATATTTTTGGTAGGTACCGTCATCCTTGAGTTTTTGGATGACCTTGTCCACCACTTCTTTCAAATCAGCACTATTTTTTCTAAGGGCAACTGCATTAGCTTCGCCGTCCTTCATCTTCAAGCTGACCGTTGCGACAGCTAGGTCGGCATTTTTAGCAGCATAGCTAAGAGCAACAGGCTCATCCATGTGAACAGCATCTACTTTTCCAGCCTGTAATTCATTAACAGCTTCACCCATATTGGTTAGGGAAGTCAGCTGAGCTTTTGGCAATTGTTCCTTGACCATTGATTCTGGAACAGTTCCTTTTTGGGCTGCAATATTAGCACTTTCAAGGCTAGTTAAATCCTTGTATTTTTCTACATCAGACTTACGAACCAAGAAACTAATCTTGTTTTCATAGTAAGGGATTGAAAAATCAAAGACTTCTTTTCTCTCGTCAGTAGCGCTAATTCCCGCAACTGCTAGATCAGCCTTACCAGTTTGAAGACTGGTCAAGACATTGTCAAAACTCATGCTTGAAATTTCCAACTTCACCCCAAGTTCATCAGCGATAGCCTGTGCCATGTCAATATCCGCACCGACAACCTGATTTTTCCCGTCAACCAAAGACTGAAATTCAAAAGGTGCATAGTCAGGACTGGTCGCCACAACTAATTTCCCCTTTTGCTTAATGGCTTCAACAGCTGACTGAGAACCATTAGAACCCGACTGGCAAGCCACTAAGAAGAAGCTTGCAAGAAAACTACATAAAACAAATATCCATTTTTTTGATTTCATAAATAAACAACCTCTCTGTTATTTTTGTATAATTATAACGCTATCCAAGTTACTTGTCAAGTGTTTTTCTTACATTTTCATAAAATATATTTACTAAAAAATAGAAATACAGTGGTTAGTTTATCTATCTATTGGGAACTTATTTTCAAAAAAATCATTTATCATATCTTGATGCTGCTGGTTTACAATTGCAATATTTTGTATGTCACTATGATCAAAAAATCCTAATTCTAAAGTTTCATCACTTGTAAAAAAATTTATAGAGATAGAAGTTTCAGATGAAACTAAATACAAGATTGTAAGAACTTGAGCCTCATCACCATTCGGATAACTGTCTGAATATTTTGTATAAACATTTAAGAGTTTTTCCACCCTCACTTCGACTCCTGTTTCTTCATAAAACTCTCGCACTAAAGCTTCTAAAGCCGATTCTCCTAATTCAAGAGCACCACCTGGTAATCCCCACGTTCCTTTATCTGCTCGTTTTTGTAATAAAATTTTTCCTGATTGACTTAATATTCCACAGGTAAAATTTAAAATAATTTTATCTTTTCCAACTTTTTTTCTGATATTCTGTATGTAGTTCATTATTCACCTCTGACAAAGTAAACCATCTATACAATGAAAGCTTACTGTATTAAAAAGTAAGCTTTCACAATAATTTTATCATTTGAATACTTTATAGTTCGACAATCTTACCTGTTTCAAAGTAAACAACCCATTCACAGATATTCTTGGCATAGTCTCCAATGCGTTCCAAGAAGGCAATCACTTGGAAATAATCACGACCTGTAACAATGGCATCAGGATTTTTCTTGATTTCTTCTGTAGCCAAGTCACGAATGCTATCAAAGTAATGGTTGATTTTTTCGTCCATGGCTGCTACTTCATAGGCCTGGTCTACTGAACCATTGAGATAGAGTTCAAGGGCTGCTTCGACGAAGTTCTTGACATCGCGACCCATTCTCTTTATTTCTTCTTCAACAGCTGGGATGCGTTGCTCCCCCTTCATACGAATTGCCGCCTTGGCAATGGAAACGGCATGGTCACCCATACGTTCCAAGTCAGATACAGCCTTCAAGACTGTCAAAACAGTACGCAAGTCCTGAGAAACGGGTTGTTGAAGGGCAATCATTTCAAATGATTTCTTTTCCAATTTCACTTCGTATTCGTTTACTTCTGCATCGTCTTCGATGACTTCCTTGGCCAAATCACGGTCATGCGTAACAAAGGCACGCACTGTACGATTGATTTGAGATAGCACTTCTTGTCCCATAGCATAGAACTGGTTATGCAATTTCTCTAAATCTTCCTCAAATTGAGAACGTAACATCATTTATCTCCTTATCCAAATTTTCCTGAAATATAATCTTCTGTTTCCTTGTGTTGTGGGTTTAGGAACATCTTCTTAGTATCGTTAAACTCAATCAAATCTCCATCTAGGAAAAATCCTGTCTTGTCAGAGATACGAGAGGCTTGTTGCATGGAACGCGTAACCAAGAGCATGGTGTATTTATCTTTTAGACCATACAAGGTTTCCTCAATCTTACCGGCCGAGATAGGGTCCAAAGCTGAAGTCGGTTCATCCAAAAGAATGATTTTAGGACTGGTTGCCAAGACACGGGCAACACAGACACGTTGCTGTTGTCCGCCTGAAAGCCCGATAGCTGAATCATGCAGGCGATCCTTGACCTCATCCCAGATAGAGGCTCGTTGCAAGGCTTTTTCTACCGCTTCATCCAGAACCTGCTTATCCTTAACTCCATTGATACGAAGCCCGTAAACAACATTTTCGTAGATAGACATAGGGAAAGGGTTCGGTTGTTGGAAGACCATACCGATTTCCTTCCGCAATTCAACTGTATCTGTACGCGGGCTGTAGATATTGTGGCCGTTGTAAACCACTGAACCAGTTGTGGTTACCTCTGGATTGAGATCCCCCATACGGTTGATAGCCTTGAGAAGGGTTGACTTCCCTGATCCAGATGGACCAATCAGAGCTGTGATTTCCTTGGGTTGGAAAGATAAGGAAACACTATTCAAGGCCTTTTTTTGATTGTAGTAAACGGACAGGTCTGATACCTGTAAAATCGCTTCTGTCATACTGTTTCCTTTCTATCCAAAGTGTCCTGTTACGTAGTCATTGGTTGACTGTAGTTTGGCATTTTGGAAAATATTAGAGGTCTTATCGTACTCAATCAAGTCACCCAAGTAGAAAAATCCTGTGTAGTCACTAGCACGCGCAGCCTGCTGCATGCTGTGGGTCACGATGATGATAGTAAAGTCCTTCTTCAATTCCAACATGGTTTCTTCCAGCTGGGCTGTCGCAATCGGATCCAAAGCTGACGCCGGCTCATCCATCAAGAGAATATCTGGTTTAACCGAGATAGCACGAGCGATACAGAGACGTTGCTGCTGACCACCTGATAGGGTCAAGGCTGACTTGTGCAAATCGTCTTTGACCTGGTCCCAAAGGGCAGCCTGACGAAGAGAAGTCTCCACAATTTCATCCAAAACTTGCTTGTCCTTAACTCCTGCACGTTCATGGGCAAAAGTGATATTGCGGTAGATAGACTTAGCAAAGGGATTTGGGCGTTGGAAGACCATTCCGATGTGCTTGCGCATCTCATAAACGTTGATTTCTGGGCGGTTGACATCAATCCCTTGATAGAGAATTTGACCTGTTACCTTGGCAATATCAATGGTATCATTCATACGGTTGAGACTGCGGAGGTAGGTTGATTTCCCTGAACCAGAAGGGCCAATTAAGGCAGTAATTTTATTCTTTTCAAATTGCATATCGATGCCCTTGATGGATTCTTTTTTACCGTAGTAAACATGTAAATCCTTAGTAGAGAGGGCCACTTTCTCTTCAGGAAAGGTGATGATATGCTTTTCATCCCAATTATATTTTGACATGGCTTCTCCTTTAGGCAGCGGTTAATTTCTTATGTAGGTAGCTTCCGAGTTTGCGGGCTCCAAAGTTAAAAATGAGGATAAAGATGAGTAGCACGGCCGCAGAACCTGCTGATACGATAGTTCCATCTGGAATGGTACCTTCACTATTGACTTTCCAGATGTGGACAGCCAAGGTTTCTGCTTGACGGAAGATAGAGATTGGGCTAGTCACACTGAGAATATTCCAATTAGACCAGTCAAGGGCTGGAGCGGATTGTCCTGCTGTATAGATAAGAGCCGCAGCCTCACCAAAGATACGACCAGAAGCTAAGACGACCCCAGTCACAATACCTGGAAGAGCTTCTGGAATGACCACATGGACAACTGTCTCCCAACGAGAAATTCCAAGGGCCAAGCCGGCCTCACGTTGCGTATGGTGAACGTGTTTCAAACTGTCCTCGACATTACGAGTCATCTGAGGCAAGTTAAAGACTGTCAAGGCCAAGGCACCTGAAATGATTGAAAATCCATACTCAAACTGAACTACAAAGATCAAGTAACCAAAGAGACCTACAACCACAGATGGGAGTGAAGACAAGATTTCAATACAGGTTCTAACAAAATTGGTCACAGGACCTTTTTTAGCATATTCAGCTAGGAAAATCCCAGCTCCCATAGACAAGGGCACAGAAATAATCAAGGTAATAACCAGAAGGAAGAAGGAATTATAGAGCTGAATTCCAATCCCTCCGCCTGCTTGGTAAGAAGATGATTTGCCAGTCAAGAAAGACCAAGAGATGTGGGGTAAACCACGAACCAAGATATAGAGAATCAAGGATGCCAGGATGGCAACGATAATTCCTGCAATCGAATAGAGGACAGCTGTTGCAATTTTATCTAATTTCTTAGCGTGCATAGTTTTTCTTTCCTCTTTCTTTCGTAATCAATTTAATCACACTGTTGAAGGCTAAACTCATCAAGAGCAAGACTAAGGCCAGTGACCAGAGAACGTTATTGTCAACTGTTCCCATAACGGTATTTCCGATACCCATGGTCAAGACAGAGGTCAAGGTCGCAGCAGGTGTTGTCAATGAAGTTGGAACTACGGCTGAGTTTCCGACCACCATCTGAATGGCCAAAGCCTCACCAAAGGCACGCGCCATCCCAAAGACCACTGCTGTGAAAATCCCTGAACGCGCTGCCTTCAAGGTCACGCGCCAGATGGTTTGCCAACGAGTGGCTCCCATAGCCAAACTAGCTTCGCGGTAGTGACGAGGCACCGCACGCAAGCTATCGGTTGTCATAAAGGTTACCGTCGGTAAGATCATGACAAAGAGAACGAAAATCCCTGACAAGATTCCAAAACCAGTTCCACCAAAAACACTACGGACAAAAGGAACTACGACCTGCAAACCGATAAATCCATACACAACTGAAGGAATCCCGACTAGCAATTCAATGGCTGGTTGCAAGATTCTAGCACCTTTTGGTGAGACTTCAGTCATAAAGACTGCCGCACCAATGGCAAAAGGAGTTGCGATAAGAGCTGATAGGATTGTGACAATGAAGGAACCCAAAATCATGGGAAGGGCACCAAATTGTTTACCTGAAGGATTCCAAGTTTGTCCAAAGAGGAAATCAAAGATATTAACCCCATTGACAAAGAAGGTCGACAAACCTTTTTGGGCTACGAAAATCAAAATCATAGCCACAATGATGACAATCAAAGACAGACAGGCAAAGGTCAAGCCTTTTCCTAGTTTCTCTAGACGAGAGTTCTTTGAGGGAGAAAGCAATTTTTTAGCTAATTCTTCTTGATTCATTAGTGACTCCCTTCTAGTGCTGTCACCGTTCCTACAGCATCTTTTTCAACCTTCATTTCCTTAACAGAAATATAGCCCATCCCCTTAACGATTCCGCTTTGCGCTTCATCAGAGAGGACAAAGTTGAGAAATTCTGCCACCAATTCATTTGGTTGGCCTAGGGTGTACATGTGTTCGTAAGACCATAAAGGCCAGTTATTGGTTGTAACATTTTCTGCAATCGGTTCATAGCCGTTCAATTTCATGCGTTTGACAGAGTCATCTACATAGGCAAAGGCTAGGTAAGAAATGGCTCCTGGTGTCTGGGAAACAATGTTTTTGACCATCCCATTTGAATCCTGTTCTTGACTCTGCACGGCAGATTGGCCATCCATGATAACACTATCAAAGGTTGCACGCGAACCAGAACTTGCCGCGCGGTTGATAATGGAAATGGCTAGGTCTTTCCCACCGACTTCTTTCCAGTTGGTCACTTGACCTGTGAAGATGCTACGGAGTTCTTCAGTTGTCAAATTTTCAACATCAACTTCCTTATTTACAATGACTGCCAAGCCCGCTACGGCTACCTTATGGTCCACTAGAGCGGATGCGTTGATACCGTCTTTTTCCTCGGCAAATACGTCTGAATTTCCTACATCAACGGCTCCAGACTGAACCTGAGACAGACCTGTACCAGATCCTCCACCTTGGACGTTGACTGTTTTTCCAACGTGCATAGAGCCAAATTCATCTGCTGCCGCTTCGACCAAGGGCTGAAGAGCCGTTGAGCCAACAGCTGTCATGGATTCTCCACGATCAATCCAGCTAGCACATCCCGCCAAAGAACCTGCCAGCAAAAGAGCTGCGAGGGATAGAGCGAGTTTTTTCCTTTTTTTCACTGTTTTTCTCCTTGAAAATAATGGTGAATGCTGTGAATTTTTTCAACTATTTATTTATGTTTTTCTTTTGAAAATTGGGAGCCAACTGACGTTGCTAGCTTGGTTTTACTAGTCATTTACTCAGTTATCTTCTCCACCAATTTTGACTTAAAATGAAAGACAATTTGAAAAAAATCCATACTTCCACTATAACATAGACAAGCTACTTTGACTAGCATTTTCACTTGAATCTGAGGCCTTTTGGAAAATAATTTTTCAAAACATTTCCAGTCACCTTAGCAAAGCCCAACCCATTGTCTTGAACCAAAACTTGGTACCAACCATTTGGCAGACTTTCTGCCAGCTGAACAGTCTCTCCAGTCGCATACTTTACAAACGCCTCTTGGTCAATTTCAACCGACTGCTTGACCTGACTCGGTTTCAAGGCTAGACCAAGAGCAAAACTAGGCTCAAAGCGTTTCTTCTTAAAGGTCCCTAGATGAATGCCATTCCGAGCAATCTTGAGTTTCCCTAAATCTGGTAAGAGTTCTGGCAGGAGATAGAGTTGGTCCCCAAAAGTCTGCAAGATTCCCTGTAGATTGACCTTCAAATGTTTTTGGGCAAATTCCTGCCACAAGACAACTTGTTCACGACTGAGATTACTCTTACTTGCCTTACATTTAGGTGCTGTATTTTCTCCTTTAAATTGTAAATGGGCGACAAACTGACCTTCTCCCTTAAACTGATGTGGGTACATCCGAGCCGTTTCTGGCAGGTCAATTCCAGCTACCATTCCATTGATATGCTCTACTGGCAGCAAATCAAAATCATACTCTTCCAGCAGCCAATTAACAATCTCTTCGTTTTCCTCAGGGGCCCAGGTACAGGTTGAATAAACCAAGCGACCACCTTCAGCTAGCATGGTTACTGCATCTTCCAGAATTTCTCTTTGCAAGCTAGCACATTGACTCGGATAATCTAAGCTCCAATAGTCCATAGCATCTGGTTGCTTACGAAACATCCCTTCACCAGAGCAAGGGGCATCAAGGACAATGAGGTCAAAATAGCCCTTAAAAACCTTGGCCAAGCGGTCAGCAGATTCATTGGTCACCACGACATTTGTCGCTCCAAAGCGCTCCATGTTTTCTACTAAAATCTTAGCCCGTTTGCTTGAAATTTCATTGGAAACAAGGAGACCCTCCCCTGCTAGATAGGCTGCCAGCTGAGTTGATTTTCCACCCGGTGCAGCGGCCAAATCCAAGACTTTCATACCAGGACTGGGCTGGGCTACCTGAGCAACCATCTGGGCAGCAGGTTCTTGCGAATAAACCAAACCAGTAGCATGTTCAGACGATTTCCCTGAAACCTTACCATAGTGGCCCCAAGGTGTTTGAGGAATGGCATCAGGAAAGGAAACTGGCGCTTCTTTTAAAGGATTGACCCGAAAGGCAGAAACCGCTTCCTCCTCAAAAGAGGCAAGAAAATCTCTTGCCTCATCTCCTAGTATCTCTTCATATTTTTCAACAAATCCTTCTGGAAATTGCATTTAAGTTCTTTTCCTTTCGTAAATATAGGACTGAATTTCCTCCTGCATCTCAAGAGGTAACATCATGACCGGCTGTCTGGTTTGAAAATTAGGAGTTTCACCAGATAGGGTCACCACCCGATAGCCCAGACTTTCCCCTAAAATACTAGCAGCAGCATAATCCCATGGTTGCAGATAAGTGACATAGGTCAACAAATGCCCTGACAAAATCTTGGCAAAACTAATGGCCGCACTCCCATAGACACGTACACCGAGGACCGCTCGACCCAAATCAGCCAGACCCCATTCATTGGTTTCCAGCATACCACTATTCCCTGCAATCAGAAAATCTCCAAGTGGTTTTGCTTTAAAGGGAGCTAGAGGCTTTTCATTTAGACAAACTGGAAAGGCTCCACCACCGTGGTAACAATCCCCTTTGACCACATCATAAATCAGACCAAACTGGCCTTGACCATTTTCAAAATAAGCCATCATGACAGCAAAATCTTCCTGCTGGGCGACAAAATTATTGGTCCCATCAATGGGATCAATGACCCAAACCTTTCCCTCTTGAACCGAGGCTCGCAGACAACCTTCTTCAGCGCAAATCTTATCCTCAGGATAACGGGACAAAATCTCACCAACCAAGAGTTCCTGAACTTCCTTGTCCAGTTTGGTCACCAAATCTGTTGGAGAGGACTTGGTTTCAACACGCAAGTCTTCCTGCATATGGTCAAGGATGTACTGGCCCGCTCTCTTAACAAGCTCTTTGGCAAATTCAAATTTACTTTCCAAGAGAAATCTTCCCTTCCACTTTTTCCTTGGCAGTCTGAACTGCTCGGTAAAGCGAATAGCCACTCACTGTTTCAAATTCTCGTCCCAAACGTTTCTCTTCGCTCTTGCTTGGCACGACCGCTTTGAATCTCTTATAGGAGTCCAGTAACTTTTTAGCCTCTACCTTGCCCTCATAGGCAGCTTCAACATCATTAAAAAAAGAAAGCACTGAAGCAAGTTCTTCAGTGCTCCACGACAAATCTAGTGGGTAACTATACTGTTTGTTCATTAACTAATACCAGCTCTCATTCTTGCTTCTTTTAGTTCTTGCTTACGGTAACTACGAGGGAGAAAAGCACGAATCTCATCTTCATTAAAACCAATTTGCATACGTTTGGCATCAATAATAATTGGACGACGCAAAAGACTTGGATACTGCTCAATTAAATGAAGCAATTCCGATACCGAGATACTCTCTACATCAATATTCAATTTTTGAAAAATTTTTGAACGAGTTGAAATGATGTCATCAGTACCATTTTCGGTCAAGGAAAGGATGTGTTGCAATTCTTTTCTTGTTAAAGGACTGGTCATAATATTGTGTTCCTCAAAGGGCACCTTATGTTTTTCTAACCAGGCCTTTGCCTTACGACATGAAGTACAGCTCGGTGATAGAAATAGTGTAATCATGCTTTTCTCTTCTTATCTATACTTTGCTAATTCTATTATACAAAAAAATAAAGCGCTTGACTAGAGATTTTTAGAAAAAAAGCCTATTTTTTCAAGAAAAATAGACTGTTTGCGAACGATTGAGGTAAGGTAGATTTAGTTAATTCACTCTTGACAATAGTTTCGAATCACATACCTAACTTATTTACTCAAAATAAGAACATCTTTAGTATTATTTCCTAAGACTTTTCAGGTACAAAAAGCCAAAGAAGCTTTCATAGAGGACAAAAAAGAGGAGGAAGGTATGAAGGAAGAAGGTCTCTGGCAAAATCAGAATAACAGGATCCTTGGCTGGATCAAAAAGCCAGGTATCATCTCCCACAAAGAGAATTTGATGGAAAAGGGTAAAGAATTGGTCAAAACCAATCAAAACTCCCCCAAGACCAATCAGCAAAGGCAAGACCACTAGAGTCAGAAGCCCTTTACTAAATAGAGATAAAAAGCCCTTTTTCACAATCCTATTGACAAAGACGTAAAAACTTGGCAGTGTCACTAAAGCTACTAGCTGAACCAGGTGAAAGAGGTTCTTGACCACTGCAAAGTGGTGTAGCCCAGCAGCTGACGAACGAAAATCTGGCATCTCTAGGACCTGACTAAATGGATTGGTCAGATAATTCATCAAGATATGAAAGTTGTACTGAATGGTTTCTGGTTTTAAATAGACCCGATCTGTTAAATTCAGCCACTGAATTTCCAGCGGATAAAAAATCCAAGCCAAATAAATGGTCAAAAGGATTGAGAGGGAGAGGAGAAAGAGCATAGAGCTCCAAAAGGTCAGTTTAGTTTTCATCAAAGTTCCACTCCGCAAGACTAGAAACCACATGAGTCGGTGCGATTGGCAGGTCTGCTACTTCTTCTGCCTTGGTAAAACCTGTCGTCACCAAGAGCGTTGGAATGCCATTGTCAATCCCTGCTCGGATATCTGTTAAATAGTTGTCCCCGACCATGATTAACTCTTCACGTTCCAAACCTAAGTGCTCAACCGCCTTATCCATAATGATGGCATTTGGTTTCCCAATATAAACAGGCTTCACTCGTGTTGCCACTTCAAGAAGGGTAATCAGTGAACCAGCCCCCGGCAAAAGCCCTCGTTCTGTTGGGATGTTGAGGTCAGGATTGGTTCCGATAAAGTGAGCGCCTTTTTGAATAGCAAGAGTTGCTGTGGCAAATTTTTCATAGTCCACTTGCCAGTCCAGTCCAACTACCACATAGGCAGGATTTCTCTTGTCTTCCACATAACCAGCCGCCTTGATGGCTTCTTTGAGACCTGATTCTCCGATAACATATACCGTCTTTTCAAGCCCCAAGTCGTTCATATAGTCGATAGTCGCCAAAGTCGCTGTGTAGACAGTCAATAGGGGCGTATCGATATTAAAATTCTGAGCCAACATCTCCTGAACACTCTCTGGAGTGCGGGTTGTATTGTTGGTCACAAAAAGATAGGGAATGTCCCGCTTTTGCAATTCATGGATAAAAGCCTCCCCTGCTGGAATTCGGTCTTTCCCCTTATAAATCGTTCCATCTAAATCAATTAAATAGCCTTTATATTTCATACTTTTACTCTAAACCTTTTTTATTTCTTGCCAAGTGATGATGGCTTGGGCATTGGTAGCCCCGTCGCTTGTGATCTCATGCTTGCTTTCCAGTCCAGTCCGTTCAACAGCCGATGTAATCACCCCACCTGGTCGAACTTCCTTGACATACTTGAGATTGATTTTCTTGGGAATATATTGGGTCAAAAAATCAGCTCCCATAACCTCAAAAATCCAGTCCAAGTATTTACTGTTATTGACATGACCATTCATATCCAAATCGTAAAAACGGACATGGTAATCCTTGCTGATTGGCTCGTTCAATGACTCATACTTTGGCCCACGGATAAGCTTTTTATCAAAATCAGACTGGTAAGGAGCCACAATCTCAGGTTCGACAGCATGGACTTTTCGACTGTCGCGGTCCATGAGAACAAAGGTCGCCATCATGTGGATGAGTTCCTGACCTGCTTCATCATAAATGGTAAAGCGACGGTAGCAAAAGAGTCGATTGTAGCTCAGTGCTTCCGTTTCAATAGTAATTTCTTCCGCAAAACGAGGCAAACGAACCACCTCAATATCGTATTCTGTGATAATCCAGACCAGATTATAGTCCTCCAAAATGACCTTATCACTAACTCCCAACTCAATCGACTGCATCCCTGAAACTTGCAGAGACAGCAAAATCACATCTGGAATCTTGATATGACCGTTCATATCAGCCATATCAAAAGGAATTTTCATTTTCATTTGATAAGTTAAGCCCATCATCCTACTCCAAAATAAATCGTTCTGCTACGGTGTCTCCTAAAAAGAGACCTCTTTTTGTCATGCGCACGCGATCACCATCTATTTGCATGAGACCTTGTTGAACCAAGTCTCTGACAATTTCTCCATAAAGACCATCGAAAGACCGGCCAAACTTTTCCTCAAATCGCGCCATGGAGACTCCTGATTTCTTGCGGAGGCCCAAGAACATTTCCTCTTCCATTTGCTCCTTTTGACTCAGGTGTTCTTCTGTGATCCGAGCATTGCCTTCCTCAACTGCATTGAGATAATGACGAATGGGACCATGATTCTTATAGCGCACTCCATTGACATAACCAGATGCCCCAGCACCGATGCCATAGTATTCAGCATTGTCCCAGTACATGAGATTATGGCGACTTTCAAAACCAGGCTTTGAGAAATTGGAAATCTCATAATGCTCAAAACCAGCTCGCTCCAGCTCTGCAATGATGTACTCAAACATCTCCGCTTCCAGTTCCTCCTTAGGCAGAGGCAATTTCCCTCGTCGCATACGGTTCATAAAGACCGTATGATTTTCCAAAATCAAGCTATACAAACTCATATGGGGAATATCAAGTCCAATGGCCTTAGCCACATTTTCCTTGACCTGCTCCATGGTCTGACCAGGCAGTGCATAAATCAAATCAATAGAGATATTGTCAAAACCAGCCAGTTTCAGACGGTCGATATTTTCATAAATATCCTTCTCCAAATGACTGCGCCCAATCTTTTTCAGCATCTTATCATCAAAGGTCTGCACACCTAGCGAAACACGATTGACAGCCGAGTTTTTCAAAACAGCTATCTTATCTGCATCCAAGTCGCCTGGATTGGCTTCAATGGTCAACTCTTCTAAGACAGACAAGTCCAAGTTTTTAGTCAAGCCCTTCAATAACACCTCCAGTTGCGAAGCTGACAAAGCTGTCGGTGTGCCACCACCGATATAGAGGGTTCTCAACTTTTGAATATCATAAGATTGAAACTCTTCTAACAGATGTTCCAAATAACTATCTACCGGCTGATTCTTGATAAAAACTTTTGAAAAGTCACAATAATAACAAATCTGGGTACAAAACGGGATGTGCACATAGGCTGACGTTGGTTTTTTCTGCATAGTACTTATTATACCACAAAGACAGGCTAGGAGAAAAAAATCACCATCCCCAGATACATAGTCCGTCCAGAGATGGTGATGGTTTATTCTTCTGTTATGTCAATAACAATCTCTTCTGATTCATCAAGAATTTCGGCCTTTTCTTGCCATTGCTCCTTGAGATTATTGAATCGAGCTTTTGATGCTTCTGTCGCTTGACGAGCACATGATTTGGCTTGAGCAAGTACACTGTCCACAGTAACTTCACCTGACTCAACCTGTTCTTTGGTTTTAAGAACAAAATCTGTAGCCTGCTCCTTGACTTCTGTTAGTTTTTCACAGACCTGCTCCTTGGCATACTCAGGATCTTCTCTCAAATCATCTAGAAAATCTTGAGCCTGACTGCAAACTTGTTTGCCCTTATCGCTTGTTAAAAACAAGGCAAGAGCTGCACCTGAAACGGTTCCTAAAAGGATTGAGGATAGTTTACCCATAAGAATTCTCCTTTTTTATTTTTTGAAAAATTTACTTGCGACACGTAGAGCTGACAGACTTGCACCAGTCTTGAGTGTTTTTGAACCAGCTGATGAAGCTTTCTTGCTCAAGACACGCGCATGGTCATTGAGGTCGGAAACAGATAGAGATAAATCTGCAACAGCACTAAAGAGTGGATCAATCGTTGCTACTTTGACATTGATATCATCTGCCAAGACATTGACCTTAGACAGCAATTCATTGGTATGATGCAAGGTCACATCCACATCTGAAGTTAAGGTTTTAATCGTCTTCTCTGTTTCATCGATAACACGTCCAAGCTTTTGTACAGTAATGATTAGATAGACTAAAAAGACAATCAAAGCTAGGGCAACAAGAATATATGCAACTTCTAACATTTAGTTTTCCTCCTCTGAAATATAGTAAGGGGCCTTCTTTCGATTTTGATATAGAATGATAAAAATACCCAGTCCGATAAGGACAACTGATAGCCATTGAGACACTCGAAGACCAAAGAACATGAGGCTATCTGTTCGCATGCCTTCAATAACCATACGACCGAAACCATACCAAATCAAGTAGAAAGCAGTGATATGACCTTGTCTAAGGCTCTTCCATTTTCGTCTGAATATCAAAATCAAAGCAAATCCAAGTAGATTCCATAGAGACTCATAAAGGAAGGTCGGTTGACGGTAACTTCCCTCAATATACATCTGGTCGCGGATAAAGCCAGGTAGATAATCCAAATTATCCACCGCTGCACCATAAGCTTCTTGGTTAAAGAAATTACCCCAGCGCCCCAAACTTTGGGCAATCATGACGCTAGGCGCAGCAATGTCTAGAAAATCCCAAGTATTGATGAGTTTACGATCAGCAAAGATGTAGAGCACAAGGGCACCAGTTATCAAACCACCATAAATGGCCAAACCACCATTCCAAATGGCAAAAATCTCTCCCAAGTTCTGACTATAGTAATCAAAACGGAAAATAACATAGTAGAGACGAGCTCCTAAAATAGCCAAGGGAAAGGCTATCAAGATAAAATCTAAAATATCGTCTGGTATGATCTTCTTTCTAGGTGCTTCTTTCATGGTCAAATAAACCGCAAGAATCAAGCCTGTCACAATACACAATGCATACCAACGAATGGCTAGAGGGCCTAGATGAATAGCAATTGGATCAAGCATTAGGCACCTCGTTTTGAGCAATGAGATTGGTCAAGCGTTCTTCGAACAAACGCGTCGCATCAAAGCCCATTTCCTTGGCACGATAATTCATGGCAGCAGCCTCAATCACGACAGAGATATTACGACCTGTTTTAACTGGAATACGGATACGCGGAATAGATACGCCAGCAATTTCTAATTCTTCAGCATTGTTTCCAAGACGATCAAAGGTCTTATGTGTATCGTAATTTTCCAAATAAACAGCCAGCTGGACTTGTGAAGAGTCCTTGACAGCACTCGCACCATAGAGGCTCATAACATCGATAATCCCAACCCCACGAATTTCAATCAGGTGTCTCAAGATTTCAGCTGGTTCACCCCAAAGAGTAATCTCATCCTTGGCAAAGATATCGACACGGTCATCAGCTACCAAGCGGTGGCCACGTTTGACAAGCTCTAGACCTGTCTCACTCTTACCGATGCCACTATCGCCCTGAATCAAGACACCCATCCCATAGATATCCATCAAGACCCCGTGCACACTGGTACGTTCTGCCAAACGAGAATCCAGATAGCTAGATAACTCTCCAGATAAACGACTGGTTGCTGTACGACTAGTTAAGATGGCAATCTTACATTCTCTGGCTGCCTTTAACATTTCCTCCGGAACCACCAAACCACGGGCAACAATAACCGCAGGTGTCTCAGGTAGAAACATTTTTTTCAAGACTTGGTAACGGTTGTGAGAGGACATCGAAACGAGGTAGGACCACTCCTTCATTCCCAAGAGCTGGATTCGCTCAGGCGTATAATAGTCAAAATAGCCCGTCATTTCAAGACCAGGTCGCGTAATGTCCGCTGTATTGATTTCCTTTTCAAGCAATTCTGGTTCGCCATAGACAATGTCTAGTCTAAGCTTTTCAATCACTTCTTTTACTAAAACCGACATCATTTCCTCCTTCAAATGAGTTCTTCTCTCTATTATATCAAATTGTAGGAGTATATTAGAGATTTTTGCAGGCTTTGGAGTATTTATTTATACTCAATGAAAATCAAAGAGCAAACTAGGAAACTAGCCGCAGGCTGTACTTGAGTACGGCAAGGCGACGTTGACGTGGTTTGAATTTGATTTTCGAAGAGTATTAAAAGAAAAAGACTAGATTTCTCCAGCCTTTCATTTCAATTAGAATTTTTTACGTTTACGAGCTGCTTCTGATTTACGTTTACGTTTTACAGAAGGTTTTTCATAGAATTCACGTTTGCGTGTTTCTTGAAGAGTACCAGCTTTAGTAACCGCACGTTTGAAACGACGAAGTGCGTCGTCAAGAGATTCATTCTTACGTACTACTGTTTTAGACATTTTTTTCACTCCCTTCAAGTTCAAGATCTATTCTATTTTACACGTAAAAGGAATAATTGTCAAGAGGAAACTAAGTTTTTTATTCTTCATAATGATTAATAATATAGTTCACCATCTCCTCCATATCTGCTTCAGATAAAGGTAATTCCCAGTTTGTTGTTTCCATTTTAAGAAAAGCATCACTGACTTTAGTTATTGTATAGCAATCTTTAAAAATTGGAATTTTTTTAGATTGTTCAAATAAGATGCCTATTCTATCATATAAGACGTGAAGTTCTTTACTATTTGGATCAATATCAAAAGACTGTAAAGAGATTAAGATGTCATTTCCTTTATATGACAAATCAATCCACATGTGATTTGATAAATCATATGGCCTAGATAATCTACTACCCGAGGTGTACTTGTTATTTCCTCTGCCTCCTGAATATTGATTTCTTGTGGTATATGGTTTATCTTTTGACTTAGTAAAAAGAGAATTCCCCTCCTTATCTTTCTTTTTTGTAATGAATCCTATTATACTTTTTCTTTCTTCCGTTCTAGCGCTCTTATACGCTTCTTTTACTTTTAGAAATTCTTCTTTACTATTCATGTGCCCCCCTAACGTAATGTTGAAGTTTTATATGTCTAAAACCACTTACTCCAAAGAGCAAGTGGTTCTTGTATTTTTACTTTTCAAGTAAGCTTAGTGCCTCAGCATCTGCAATAATCGTCACATCAGGGTGGTTTTGTAGGCTACTTGCTGGGAGGTGCTCAGTCACTGGGCCTGATACTGTTCCAGCAATGGCTTCTGCTTTCGACTCACCGTAAGCAAAGAGAATAATTGACTTGGCATCCAAGATGTTTTTAATTCCCATTGAAATGGCTTGAGTTGGAACATCTTCAATCTTGTCAAAGAAGCGCGCATTGGCTTCGATAGTAGACTGGTCAAGTTCTACTAGATGTGTTTGACTGTCAAATGGAGTACCAGGCTCATTAAAGCCGATATGTCCATTGCGACCGATTCCCAAGATTTGAAGATCCACTGGATGGTCAGCCAAAATTTGGTTGTAGCGTTCAACTTCAGCTTCAGCATGATCCTTAACCCCACGAGGCAAGAAACTTTCTTTAAATGGTTTTTGGTTGAACAAGTTTTCTTGCATGAAGTAACGATAAGACTGTGGATTGTCTCCATCAAGTCCTACATACTCATCAAGGTTGACACTGATTAGATTTGAAAAATCAAGGTCACTCTCAACAATTTCCTTGTAAAATTCAAGTGGGCTACTTCCTGTCGCAAGTCCTAGTGTTTGAGCTCCATTGGCCAATTTTTCCTTCAAAATCTCAAAAGCAACTTTTCCACCTTCGATTTGGTTTTCAACTTTAATAACTTTCATCTTTTTATCCTCCGTTTCAATCTATATTTATTATATGGTATAGACCAATTTTTGTCAAGTGAAAACGATTTAATTTTCAAAAAAAGAGCGTCCAAACTTGAAACATGTTATAATGGATAAGATTAGAACTTAGAAAGAATGAACAGATATATGAATACAGCTGATTTTGATTTCCACTTACCTGAGGAATTGATTGCCCAAACACCCCTTGAAAAACGAGATGCCTCTAAACTCCTCATCGTCAATCGTGAAACGGGAGAAATGCAGGATAAACACTTCCACTCTATTATTGATATGCTGGAACCTGGTGATGCCCTTGTCATGAACGACACCCGCGTTCTACCTGCCCGCCTCTATGGTCAAAAGGAAGAAACAGGAGGCCATGTGGAACTGCTCCTACTCAAAAATACTGCTGGGGATGAGTGGGAAGTTCTGGCTAAACCTGCCAAACGCCTCAAGATTGGTACTCGTGTCAGCTTTGGTGATGGTCGCCTCAGCGCTGTCGTTACGGAAGAATTGACCCACGGGGGCCGCATTGTCCGCTTTGAATACCAAGGAATTTTCCTAGAAGTTTTGGAAAGTCTGGGAGAAATGCCATTACCACCTTATATCCACGAAAAACTGGATGACCGTGAACGTTATCAAACCGTTTACGCCAAGGAAAGTGGCTCTGCTGCAGCACCTACTGCTGGACTGCACTTTACCAAAGAACTGCTGGCAGAAATCCAAGCTAAAGGAGTTCATCTGGTTTATCTGACTCTTCATGTCGGGCTCGGAACCTTTAGACCAGTTTCTGTTGACAATCTGGACGAACATGAAATGCACTCAGAATTCTACCAACTTTCTGAGGAAGCGGCTGCCACTCTTCGCTCTGTTAAGGAAAATGGTGGTCGTGTTATTGCTGTCGGAACCACTTCTATCCGCACCTTGGAAACTATTGGTTCCAAGTTTGATGGACAAATCCAAGCAGATTCTGGCTGGACCAATATCTTTATCAAACCTGGCTATGAATGGAAGGTTGTGGATGCCTTCTCAACCAACTTCCACCTGCCAAAATCAACTCTGGTCATGTTGGTTTCTGCCTTTGCAGGTCGCGAATTAGTCTTAGATGCCTACCACCATGCTATCCAAGAACACTACCGCTTCTTTAGTTTTGGCGATGCCATGTTTATCTACTAATTTTCACAATCAAAAAGCGCATATTATCAGGTATTATCCTTTGGTGCTCTAAGCTTTTCTAATGATTAGACAGTCGCAAAAAAGTCTGAAAAGCTCTCAGAATCATTGTCTCAGCACCAAAAATACGTGAAATTTGCATAATTAAAATAAATTTCAGGGGGAGTTATACAAAAAAACGACGATTTAAATCGTCGTTTTACCAAGATAAATATGTAATCTTTTTTTGAAAATACGTCTATTTATTTTTTATGGTTTTTTATTGTAAAGTAGACCCAACCGAATGAACATAGGTTGTAAAAAGCAAATGAAAAAACTGCAAGGATGATAGCTCCTGTATCTAAATAACCTCTTTCAAGACCGTTTTTCAACAACAACAAGCCTGTAGTTTCGACAACGATCAAAAATAAAAATATATAAAAAATTTTCACATTAAGCATATTGTTACCGCTTTCTTTTTATTTGGTTTTATTGTATAACAAAAGTTGAAAAAAATCAAAAATACAAAGGAGTTTCCGTTATGTCTAAGATGTTTAAATGCATGTGTTTGCTAGTTATGTCTGTTTTCTGTATGTCTAGCATTTCCCCGTCGCTTGTTGTTTTTGCTGATGATAGCTTATCGGCAAACTCTAAAGTTGTATCTGGTGAGGCTCAGTTTGAGAATGGCTCATCAGTGCGGTTCGGAGATACGCAAGTAAATATTTTAAGTGATGAAGTTCTTGAGGTGGTCAATCCAAATGGAAATGTAGACACTATTGAACGACGTGCTGATGGCGTCTATATCAATGGGTCATTTTATATGGCTTATCAAAAGAATGAAATCGATCTAAATATATCTTTTAGATCATACGATCCTAATGTTTGGAATTACGTCAACACAATACATGGGAATAAAGAAGCCAACACATTCGCTAACTTCATGATTGGTGCTGGAATAAGTTATATGATTGGTAAGATAGGTGCTCTATTGGGGGGTCCATGGGGTACAATAATTGGTGGAGCATATTTTGGTATACAAGCTTATCAGTCTTACTTGGATTCACAAAGCCCATATCCATACTACATAACAAGTACTTATATCCATGTTGCTCAAAGAAAATGGAAGTTTATCACTGAATACTATAGAAACTCAGACTATACTGGGTATGTAAAAACCGAAACAACCTACGTGAATTTCTAAAATATAAACCCTGCCTAGATATAAAGGCAGGGTTTATATTTTAGTTAATTGCTCAAGTAATTTGTAAGCATAATACTTGCGAAACTCTATTTGTTCAAGCGGTTCAAAAGCTCTTGTTTTTTATCCTCAAGCTCAGCTCTCCTTTGCTCGATTTCTTCACGTTTTTGGGCGATTTCTGCTTGCGCCTCGGGAGTTTCCAAAGTGCCTTGTGACTTGTGAAATTCTACTAGCATATCAACGATTTTTGGGTCTAATTCGTTGACATAATCAGGATTTGACCATTTCGGCACGTTGCTTGCAGGTGCTTGCTTTTTGCCGCCTTTTTGGGGCGTTTTGGCTTGTTGTTCAGCTTTCTGACTATAGTTGACCTCGTGGAATTTTCATGTTATGCGTTTTGTTATGGATAAAAAATGAATTAATTTATTCTAAAGCTCGGATCTTTCAAACTCTGAACACTGGCATTTATCACCGCGCCGACAATTAAAATCTTAGCGATGAGAATAAACCAGAACATCATGACCACCACCACGACGGAACTGAAAAAACGGACATCCACTAGGTGATTGACATAATTGTTGACATAGACTGAAAAGATATTAAGTAGTAAGACCAGAGTCAATAAAACAAAGGCACTACCTGGTAATACAGAGCGAATTCGTCGGACCTTAATATTAGGTAAGAAATAATAAAGCATGATCAAGATAGCGAAAATCAAAGCATAGACCAGGGGGCCTGTTAGGTCTTGCAGATAATCAAAGAGAGGACTATCCGATTCCCAGTAGCTCTTGATAAGGTTTAGAAGCATTCGCCCAAAGACACTGAGAAATAGAGCTAAGGCAAATAGAATCTGCAAGCCAAAACTGACAAACAAACTCATGAGCTGATGGGAAATCATTCCACGATTTTTTGCTACTCCGTAAGCTTTATTAAAGGCTTTCTGTAGGAAATTCATGGATTTTGAAAAGGTCCAGAGGGCTGACAAAACCGCAAAACTCAATAAGCCCGTTGACGGTTGGGTCAGCACTTCTGTAATAATCTTTGCCACCACATCATACATGCTATCCGGCAAGAATTCATTGACAACCTTTAAAAAATTAGAAACTGGAATCTGAAAATAAGGGAGGATATTGACCACCACCAAAAGCAGGGGGAAAATCGAAATCAACCAATAGTAGGCCACTGCGACACTGGTCAACTCACTATCTGATGCTTGATAATAATGCAAAAAAGCTTTTAATAAAGGTTTGTCTATCAGCTCTTTCCACCACTTCTTCATGTCACACTCCTTCACTTACAATCTTGATTAATTTCTTCTTACCAATTCCATCATATCATAAGGGAGGGTATTGGCAGCTTCCTTCAGAGAATAGTTCTCTAAGTTATTCACATTTTGTCGTAACTTCTTGGCATACTTGGTCGTAATCAATCGTTTTTCTTCATATTCGAAAATCAACTTGCGCTCCAGATAATAGCCTCTCAGCATTTCATCGATATTGTTGGGCTTAACACGGTTGATAACCCGTTCGACAAAGGCACCACTGGTAATAATAGCTGTTTCTCGGAGACGAGAATCCTGCATAAAGCTGATTAAAGAACTCTTATAAACCCCTTTAAGGTTCTCCAGACTTTCGATAATCATCTCTGTATTTTCTAGATAGAGCTCTGCAATTTGATCATAGTCAAGGGCTCTGAGTTTCTGTGATTCTTCATTTTTCCAACTGCGGAAAGTCTTGCCTAAGGTAAAGACTTCGTGAAGGAGAAAACGTAAAATCCGCAAGGAAACAAGGAAATAATAGGTCACTCGTGAAGCAAACTTACGATTGATACTTTGTTCCATGTTTTTCAAATAACGTTGGTAGACTCGATAGGCACGCTCGCTCATCTTGTCCTCTTCGTAAGCCTGTTCTAAACCATCACTTTCAATACTGAGGATGAGAAGTTTTAAGGCCTCCCAGTCTTCTTGAGCCCCCTTATTTTCTTGACTCAGGATAAGATTTTCAATACGTCCATGATAATTGTCAATGGCTGCATAGAGAGGGAGCTTATTTCTGGTATCTTCCAACTCTTTTTCCAACTCTATCGTTACTTCATTCAAAATGGCGATATGCATGAGATAGTCCTTGCTTTCTTCCTGTTCATCAGAAAGATGAGGCAAAACCACGAGGCCTGTTAAAAAGCTTACCAGCGTCACACCTGCGACAAGGAAAAGCAAGAGAGGATACTCCTGTTCTAGATTACTTGGTATCAGAAGGATCGTAGCAATCGACACCGTTCCCTTGACACCTGAGAAGGTCAAAAGAAGCATGTCCTTCATATACTTATTTAGCTTTTTCTTGAGACGTCTAGTCCTATAGGCATAATAGCCATAAATCATGACAAAACGAATAGCAAAGAGGACAAAGGTAAGGGCTATAAGAGATAGCAATAACAGTAAGGGATTATAGATTGGATTGGTCAAGATAGGCTCTGCTATCATTTCCAACTCCATCCCTAAAATCACAAAGACAGAACCGTTGAGCATAAAGTTCACTGTGTGCCAGACCGTCTCGGTTACCGTATCCACTTGGGCTTCTAGGAGCGTAATTTTCTTAAAACGGCTTGCCTTTAAAATACCAGCAACCACAACGGCAATAATCCCTGAAACATGGACTTCTTCTGCCAGGAAGAAGGTTACCAAGGGCAAACTCAATTCCAGAAGGAGCTCACTAGCAATATCCGTTGCTCGCACACTTAGCAAGAATGTGTGAAGGAAACGGTTGGTCATGGCTGTTAAAAAGCCAATCAAAAAACCGCCTAGGATTGAAAAGATGAGCGAACTACTAGCTTGCCCAAGGGAAAAGACTCCAGTTGTCCAAGCTGTCAAAGCTACCTGGAAGGCAACCAAACCAGATGCATCATTCAAGAGTCCTTCACCTTTAAGGATATTGGACACGCGCTTAGGAAAGCTAAAACGCTCCGAAAGAGAGGCAAAAGCCACCAAGTCCGTCGGCCCAAGGGCCGCCCCAACAGCCAAGCAAGCCGCCAAGGGAAGACTGAGCCAAAGAAGATGGGCCAAACCACCCAAACTCAAGGTCGAGATAAAAATCACTGGAAATATGAGATAAACAATGATTCGCCAGTGTTTTAAAATAGACGTAATATCTGCTTCCTCCGACTCTCGGAAAAGCAAGGGCCCGATAACCAGGGCCAAAAACAACTCTGTATTGAGATGAAAGTCGGTATTGGGTAAAAAGAGACCAATCACAATTCCCAAAAGAATTTGCACCAAAGGGAGAGGCAAAAAGGGCAGGAGCTTATTGGTTGTACTTGAGACAATCAAGACCAGTAAAAATAGGATGAGGTAAATCAGTAATTCCACGCACGTCCTCCTTAATCTTTTTTACAACAAGATTCAAATATCTCCTTCTGCTCTTTGATTTTTTGGTCAATCTTGGAACAATCCTTGTGCTCAATTTTTCTCTGGCACCGTTCCATTTCAAGAGCAACTAATTTTTTCTTGATTTTAAGCATTTTTTTGCTCATATGCGCTTGGTCTAGCACGCCCACCGCTCGTTCGTGGTGGGTTGACTCAACAAAATTCTGGCGCATGGCATCCAGCTTTTCACGTAGGTATTGTTTATCCATGTCTATATCTCTCTAATTTTTCAATCATTACTAAAAATGGTGGGTTGTTGACTTGGTTTAAAGTTCGGTAAATGACAGCTGTGTACTCTTGTTGGTTCAACTGGCTAACAAAATCCAAGACAGCATCCCTCTCTAGGTCGCCTCCTTCATGACCATAGTAGATCATGATAGCAATCCGTCCACCTTTGACAAGCAAATGACACAGCTTTTCTAATGCTTCAATAGTTGTCTGAGGTTGGGTGATGACAGACTTATCAGCTGATGGCAAATAGCCCAGATTGAAAATTCCTGCCTTGGCTTCTGTCACAAACTGGTCCAGTGTCTCATGACCTTGCAAGATTAACTGGGCATTTGTCAGGTTAGCCTGGTCCAAACGCTCCTTGGTCTTTTCCAAGGCTTGCTCCTGAATATCAAAGGCATAGACTTGCTTAGCTAGCTTGGCTAGAAAAAGCGTGTCGTGACCATTTCCCATAGTCGTATCCACTACGATATCGTCCTGAGTTACTACCTCAGCCAAAAAGTCATGTGCCATCTCAAGTGGTCTTTTCATTTTCAAACTCCTGTTTTACAGCCTTGCATCCTTGAACACTTCCACGACGTCGCATCTCCATCTCAATGCTATTGAGAACTTCCCATTTATTGAGGCTCCACATAGGACCAATCAGCATATCCCTAGGTGCATCTCCTGTGATTCGATGGATGACAATATGCTTGGGAATGATCTCCAATTGGTCACAGATGACCTTGACATATTCGTCCTGGCTCATCAACTGCAAACGTCCTTCGTGATAATCTCGTTGCATACGCGTATTGGTCATTAGGTGAAGCAAGTGCAGTTTAATCCCTTGAATATCGTTATCCGTGACACAGCGACGGACATTTTCAATCATCATCTCATGGGTTTCACCAGGCAAGCCATTGATCAAATGAGAAACAATCTCAATTTTTGGATACATTCTCAAACGCTTGACCGTTTCCACGTACAATTCATAGGAGTGGGCACGGTTAATCAGGTCAGAGGTTGCTTCATAAGTGGTCTGCAAGCCCAATTCAACCGTCACATGCATTCGCTCCGACAACTCAGCCAAATATTCGATGGTTTCGTCTGGTAAACAGTCTGGCCGTGTTCCGATATTGATTCCGACCACACCTGGCTCGTTAATAGCCTGTTCATAGCGCTCTCGGATAACTTCCACCTTTTCATGGGTGTTGGTAAAATTTTGAAAATAAACCAGATACTTCTGAACATCCGGCCACTTACGGTGCATAAAGTCAATTTCCTTATAAAATTGCTCACGTATAGGCGCGTCCGGTGCTACGATAGCATCTCCAGAACCTGAAACCGTACAAAAAGTACAGCCTCCATGAGCCACAGTTCCATCACGATTGGGACAGTCAAATCCCGCATCAATAGGGACTTTAAAGGTCTTTTCTCCAAATAGTTTTCGATAATAATCATTCAAGGTATTATAAGATTTCATAACTTTCATTATAACAAAAAACACCCACAATCTCAAAAGCCTGACTTTCCTATAAATTCCTCTGTTTCTCGTTTCCTTTAGCGATTTTTTATGATACAATATGGGTATGATTTTAATGAAATTAGCATCTATTTTATTATTGATACTGACCCTAGTAGTCTGCATTATCATAACCAAACTTTTTAGATTAAAAAAACTAGGACGAAACTTTGCGGATTTGGCTTTTCCAGTCTTGGTATTTGAATATTACCTTATTACAGCTAAAACCTTTACCCATAATTTCCTCCCTAGACTGGGCCTAGCCCTCTCACTCCTAGCCATTATTCTCGTCTTTTTCTTCCTTTTGAAAAAACGTAGCTTTTACTATCCTAAATTCATCAAATTCTTCTGGCGTGCAGGATTCTTATTAACCCTTGTCATGTATATCGAGATGATTGTTGAATTGATGGCTCAGAAATAAAAAACTAAATCGAAAACACCTCAATCAAACTAAAATACAATGATTGAAGTGTTTTTTCTTTATATCTTTTTTAATAATTCTTATACTCAATGAAAATCAAAAAGCAAACTAGGAAGCTAGCCACAGACAGTACTTGAGTACGGCAAGGCGAAGCTGACGTGGTTTGAATTTGATTTTCGAAGAGTATTATTTTCCTTCTTTATCAGGAGAGAGGTACCCAATACCAATGCAAGCTAGTACGCCCGCTCCAATTACCAAGCCACTTGAAATTGGCAAAAGGTCCAAAATTGCATTCGCAATAATAAAGGCAATAATCAAACACATCAGACTAGCCTTGTAGTCTTTTTTCAAAAGATTCTCTAGAGTGAAAAAGAGGAACAGCCCTACCGGAATCAATGACCAGAGGTTGACATTTAAACTTGGCCATCCAACAGAACCAAAATACACTACTGTCGCTGCTGCTACTAAAAATATAATCCCTAATAATTTTTTCATTTTTTATCTCCAATTTCTTTTTTATGAACTTGAGTTATCTGATAGTGACATCTCACGTCCCTTACAAAAATCATTATAGCAGAGGTCAGTGTCAAGAACAAGTGCTTTTGCCTATCTGGTCTCTATCTCGGTCTAAATGGTTCAATAGTTAAAATGAAAGAAAAAGAAGCCCTAATCAGCTTCTTCATTCTAGTGATTGCAACAGTATTTCTGAACTAAAACAATCGAAAGTTAGATTCTAAACTAGTTTTTCTAGTTAGTATTTTTCTTTTCCTTAGATTCTAGAGAAGTTTTGATTGCTTCGCGTTCAGCCTGTAGTTGAGCTAAATTCTTCTCCTCTTCCTCAAGTTTACTAGTATCTGGTTTTACACGATAGTAAACATCTTCTGGTCTCGACAACATCGCTTCATACTGCTGTCCTGCAAACAGTCTCTCCTCGTCATGATTGCTTTTATCTGTTAGTTTTCCATCATCACCAGGTTGCATGACAACTCCACTTGGTACGGCAACTACCACAAATCCGCCTGCGACAGAATCTTTTACCCAAGCACTAATAGAAACCGTTTCTGGATTTTGACTATTTTTTCCACCTGATGCTTTCAATTCGACAATAGATTCATTCTTTTGACCATTTGATATCCAAGAGGAACGTACTTCCCCAGACTCATTAATGACATATTCATTACCCGAAGCTGTACGCCAAGTACCTTTCAAACTAGATAAATCGTTATTTCTTAGTGATTCAATAGCCAGTTTCGGAAGAGCAGTTTCTTCTTTTAGCTTGTCAACTAACTTCTCTGACTCAGCGACTTTGCTATCTAAACTAGCTAGCTGATCCTTGAGTTTCTGGATCTCTTCCTCTTTAACTTTGGTATCTTTATCGCTTTTCGTCCGACTGCTGCTATCTTTAACAGAAACTGTTGATGATACTTGCTTTGAATCTTTCTTTCAGCATTTGAATTTTTCGAACTTTTTTCATAATTTTCTCCTTTTAATAAAAATTATACAAACCTTTATCTCTTTTTAGACTTCTTCACATGTTCCTTATACATTTTTGACTTCTTTCCATACCATTCTTCGATGGTATATCCATACTCTTCACGGTATTTCTCTTGATTTTTATTGACTGCATTCAAGTTTTCTAGCGTTACTACATTGGACTTGAAAAATGATACCAAAAATAGTCCTAATAAAATAGGTGAAATTGGCAACAAAGCAAGCAAGAGATACGCTAGGAAATGATTAAGCCCATGGGTAAAGAGATTGATGCCATACATCAACAACCATAAGAATAAAATAACATTTAAAAACTTTTTATAATACTCTGAGGAGAAATAATCCTTACTAGCACGCTGCTTTGTAACGAGAATATAAATAAGGTAAATCAGAGATAAGACAAATCCAATCCAGTAGACGATACGAACTACTACTAGAGGGATTAAATACAAGGCACCTATAAACCAACTATAATATGTAATTACGAGCAAAAATAATTGAAAAATTTGAGTCATTAAGTAGGCTTTAATGCGATTTCTTCTAGAAATAATATAAAAACAAGTAAAATGACTGCAACAAAGCAAGAATAGAAAACCAAAGAAACTATCTGGAGGAATCAGGCTATTTTCTACTGATGTCAGCTGTGTAAATAGTTCATGTCCAGCTTCACTAGCCATTCTAAATAGGTTTATCGGTAAGGATGTCCCAATCATAACCATAAGAGAATATAGAGATAGTCCAAAAAACGCCTTTACTAAGTTTAATCTTCGTGCTGTTTCTAGTGCTTCATTAATATCTTTTTGCATCTTATCCATTTACTTTCTCCCATTATCCAAACAAGGACGAGGCCGCCTTCAGACCACCATTGAAAAAATCAGAAACATTCTTGCCCACACTTTTGACAGTCTCCAAGCCCTGGTGGATTCCCTTTCCGATAGACTCCACTCCTGATTCTACCACGTCCACAGCACCATAAGCCAAATTTTTAGCTCCGTCATAAACAGACTTTTTAAACTCTGGTGCAACTGCAGAACCGATAAGATTAAGCGTTCCTAAAGCTAGGCCTCCTACTGTTCCAAATATCAACCCCTTTGGTCCAGCTTTCGCCCCTAGCTTAGCTCCTAGCCACATGCCATCTAGAGGAGCAACGTTAGATATGGTATCAATGGTACCACCGATCACAGACTTCCCAATTTTCCCTACAGCCGTCTTCGAATCGGTCTTAGAATTGTTGCCAAACAGAAAAACAAAGAAAATGTCTTTGTCCCATTATACCATATGCGTGATACCGTGAAAAGAAAAGAAAAGGCTAACCACTTGAAACAAATTCAGGTGGTTAGCTTCATAAGACTAGAAATAGTGTCTATAAACCTTTATTTCTTTTTAGACTTCTTAACATGTTCCTTGTAGATTTTTGACTTTTTCCCATACCATTCTTCAATGGTATAGCCATATTCTTCACGGTATTTCTCTTGGTTTTTATTGACTGTATTCAGATTCTCTAGTGTTACTAAATTGGACTTGAAAAATGATACCAGAAAAAGGCCTAATAAAATAGGTGAAATTGGCAATAAAGCAAGCAATAAATGTGCCAGAAGATTATTAAGACCATTAGTAAAGAGATTGATTCCAGACATTAATAGCCATAAAAACAAAATAACATTCAAAAATTTTTTAATATTTAGAGAAGTAAAAAAATCTTTTTTAGCGCGTTGCTTAGTAACAAGGATATAGATAAGGTAAATCAGTGATAAGACAAAACCTATCCAGTAGACGATACGAACTGCTACTAGAGGGATTAGATACAAGGCGGCTATAAACAAACTATAATATAAAATTACGAGCAAAAATAATTGAAAAATCTGAGTCATTAAATAGGCTTTAATGCGATTTCTTTTCGTAATGATATAACAACAAATAAAATAACACCAACAAAACAAGAATAGAAAACCAAAGAAACTATCTGGGGGAATGAGACCTTTTTCAACTGATGTCAATTGCGTAACTAGTTCATGTCCAGCTTCACTAGCCATTCGAAATAGGTTTATCGGTAAAGATGTCCCAAGCATAATCATCAATGAAAAAAAAGGCGCTACAAAAATTATCTTTACTAAGTTTAATCTTCGAGTTGGATCGAGTGCATCATTAATATCTTTTTGTATCTTATCCATTTATTCTCTCCTATTATCCAAACAAGGATGAGGCAGCCTTCAGACCACCATTGAAAAAATCAGAAACATTCTTGCCCACACTTTTGACAGTCTCCAAGCCCTGGTGGATTCCCTTTCCGATAGACTCCACTCCTGATTCTACCACGTCCACAGCACCATAAGCCAAATTTTTAGCTCCGTCATAAACAGACTTTTTAAATTCTGGTGCAACCGCAGAACCGATAAGATTAAGCGTTCCCCAAGCGAGCCCAACGACAGCTCCAATAGCTGTCTTCGAATTTTTGCCAAACAGAAAGAATGTCCTTCTCCATTATACCATATTAGAGATACCGTAAGAAGAGAAGATGAGAATAGCAAAAGAAAACCACCTGTAATGAACTATACCCCAAAAATTAGACAGAAAAAATCTAACTTTTGGGGTGTTTTTATTATGAAATTAACTTATGATGATAAAGTTCAGATCTATGAACTTAGAAAGCAAGGCCAAAAATTCAAACAGCTTTCAAATAGATTTGGTGTGAATGCTTCGGGTCTAAAGTATATGTTAAAATTAATTGACCATTATGAAATAGAAATCGTAAAAAAGGGGAAGAATCGTCACTATTTCCCGAAATTAAAACAATAAATAGTTAAGAAAGTTATGCTTGAAGGTTGTTCACAAAAAAGTGTAGCTTTAGATTATGCTTTATCCGATCGTTCACTGTTGACAAATTGGCTAGCACAATACAAGAAAAACGGGTATACTATTGTTGAAAAAACAAGAGGGAGACCAGCTAAAATGGGAAGGAAACGGAAGAAACCTTGGGAAAAAATGACAGAACTAGAGCGACTTCAAGAGGAGTATGAACGCTTACGTACCAAGGTGACCTACCTAAAAAAGTTAAAAGAATTGAAGGAAAGGGACGAAGCACTAGGGCGAGGAAGGCAGAAACAGATAGAGAAATGGTTTCAGGAGGATTTCGATTAGATTTACTTCTTGAAACAGCACGTTTAGCTCTCTCAACTTACTATTATCAGTTGAAGCAACTGGAAGTGTTTGATAAAGATAAAGCAAGCACAATAGCTTGCTTGATAGTTAAGGAATTAAAAATTGATTTTCATAGTCTTTTGGGAGCTTATAAGAAATTTCTCCATTACTATTACCAAATCGACTTTGATTAAAAATTGGAAATAGCTTGGAGTCGTACTTCGTTTTTATAGCAAAACGTTCATTTTCAAAACTAATAGTTGCAGCTACTGAGGGATCATCAAAAACCGTTTGTTTACCTTGGGAATGCAAGCGAACGTCTATAGTAGCTACTTCTTCAGGATATTTTTCAAATCGAACATCAAAACGAATGTCGATACCTTCCGAAGGCATGTACATTTGATTGTTACTTACACTGATACTTTGAATCTTTCCTAATTTCTGTTCCAATTCTGGGTCGTTTCTATACAGGTCTGTTTGGATAGCTAGTTTGAAATTTTCCTCATGTTCTTGTAGCCATCTGTTAAGATTACGAATCATATTTTCTTTTTCAACTTTCCTGGAGGCATCCTTGCTCTTGCGATCAAGTTTATTCATAGTTTCAGTCAATTTATCTTGCTCTCGCTTCCAATCCCACGAGGGGTCACTTGATACCTCTACTACTGATAAGTACCATCTCCTCATAGTTTCAGGAGATTTATAAGGATTGGGTTTTATAAATGTAAAAGGACCTATACCAGCATCAGGAAAGTATATTTCTACTTTCATTGACTGCTTGCGATTATTATTAACATAGGCTCTAAAGTAAATATGATAATTTCCGCCCACATCTCCGCCATTATCAAAAGACCCCATCGCTGAACCAGGTAAAAGCGTCACAGACTTTATATACTGTCCTTGACTATCTATGTCTGCAAGAATTTCTCTCTTGATAGTATCTTCATGAACATGTATAAACTTAGCAGTGTTGCCAAACGAATGCCCCATAAGCAAATAAGAAAGAATGATAATAAGAAAAGGCACAGAAACTGCAAGGAATATCCATTTGTTCGTTTTTAATATTTTTAACATAACGTCTCCTGTTACTCATTAAAAATCCGTTATAGAATAGTATTTATGTATCTTTTTAACTTATAACCTCTCTACTCTATCAAAAATAATCTCTTGCTTTTCGTAACTTTCTCGGAGTGGTAACATACCTAAGATAACCGTAAAGAAACCCAAAAATAAAATACTGTTAACGATAAGGATAGATGCCTCTGTCCCATTATCAGTAAATATATAAAACCCCAAACATCCTATAACCATAACGAAAAGAATAGGCAGAAGTTTATACAGTTTCAACTGACGTTGTTGTCTTGCTAATTTGAAAACTATTTGATGCTTCGTTTCTTTACTTGAAAGCTTTTGTTGAAGATTATGACGGGCCACGAAAGCAATGAACCTGAAAGTAAGATAAGCTATGACAATAAAGAGGACAAATAATCCTAATTTAAAAGAAATATTATGGCTAATGTCATAACTCTTAACAGCATTCGTAACAATCCCATAACAAGCTCCACCTATTGCTACACCTATTCCAATACCAAGAGATTTGTTCATAGTTGGAGCTAAGCTCTCAAATCTCGTATCTCTTTTATCTAACTTTAAGCATTTAGCTGTGATTTCACTAGGAAGAGAACCCCAGAAATAAGTTTTAGGACTAATGCTAGTCATATCCAAAAGATATTTTTCACCTTTAAATTCTACAATTTTATGAAATGTTTTATTTGTTTCTTTAAATTTTAATTCCACATTTACCACCCAAACACTTTCTGAATTGATTTAATACCTGAATCAATGCCGCTTCCGATATCGTTTATGCTCTTTTCGATTTCATTCATAAACTACCATCCCTATTGTTTAAATATTGTTAAATCCAACTGAACTGTCTTATCTTTCGAATTCAACTGGATTGTAATCCCATAAATTGAGCCACTAGAGTAATCTAATATTATTCGACAGGTCGTATCTTCTGGCATATCGTACTTATTTTTAAGATATTTATAGAGGTCAGAATGATTTTCAGGCTGGTAGATAATATCGCTCAATTCAGTTTCAGCACTCTTAAAGGTTTCTTTTATATTCAAGGAAGCGAAATAATCTCTTTGTACTACCAAATTAAGAATTTCTTCGTCAAACAAAGGTTCTAACTTCGATTCGTACTGTAATCTCTCATTAGAGTAAGTAACAGGAACTGTTTCTTTATTATCCCCAATTTTTATTGTATAGTCACCCTTAATTTCAGATTGGCTAGTATCTAAGAATACTTTATAATCCTTTACTACGTTTCCACTCTCTATATAAATACTATTTTTGTAAAGCTTTAATCCATTAAACTCCTTCTTGTCTTGCTCTAAAAATTTAAACATGGGCTCAAACGTTTTTTCAAATTCGTACTGTTTTTTTGTTCTATTTTTAGGGATTGTTTCACCACCCAAACTACATCCATTTAGAGCAAAAAGTGTTAAGAGCATTAACATTACACTAACAACCAAAAATAAGCATTTATTTTTTTTCATCTCTTTCCTCCTGTATAGCGGAATCTAAGCTTATTATATCATGAATGTAAAAAAATTCTTGTCATGAACCGACCCTCAAAACTTAACCAAAAAATCTAATGCTTTTAATGACCGTACTTGAGCAGTATTTTGTTTGCAAAAAATTTTCTATAAAATTCCTTTTACACTATCTTTTCAATAATTCCTACAACAGGAATCAAAGAAATACCTACAAAATCTGATTCTAAGGGGCTATCCCATCTTTTTCATTCATTTAGACTAACTGCGATTGAATTACATCTTATTGCTTCTTTTTTCATCTAGTTTAACACTCTAGAATTAGCTTCAATGCATGTTCCTAACATATAAAAAAGCCCTGTCCCAAGACAAGGCTTTGAGCTTCTTCACTTTGCCGATTGCAGGGATTGAACCTGTGACCTAGGCTTTACGAGTGCCTTGCTCTACCAACTGAGCTAAATCGGCGATTACACTTACAGTATAGCACTCTGAGAATAGGTGTCAAGTAATTTCCATCTCTATTAAAAAAAGCCTGTCCTGAGACAAGGCTTTGATATTCTATTATTTACGAACCCGCACTTTCGTAGGCATCTAATCCCCTATCCCAAAGTTTAAGGGAAATGACAAAGAAAACCAGAGAAATCAACATCAAACCTCCGATGTTAAAGATTACATCCTTGTCCTGCAAGAAATAGCTGGCAGGATAGTAGGCCGTAAAGGCAAAAGGTACAATAAAACTGATTAACCAACGAAGAAATGAATTATAAATTGAAATCGGATACTTGGCAAAGTCATTAAACATATAGAAAATGTA
The DNA here is from genome assembly GCF_963518475.1 of uncultured Streptococcus sp. Lineage (GTDB taxonomy): Bacteria > Bacillota > Bacilli > Lactobacillales > Streptococcaceae > Streptococcus. The sequence goes on from NZ_CAUQJA010000002.1 coordinate 119,453, forward strand.
AATCATTGCTCCTGACTGTTTGGTCCAAAAGGCGATGCTGGCTGTCGCGATTTTCAAGGAAGTATAAATCAAGGTCGCAAAAGGAATGCAGAATAGAAAAATTAGGAATTTTGGAAGAGTCCAAGCAATGCTAGATACCGTTGTAGCTAGTAGGATCCCACCAACCAAAAGTTCACCCAAAGCGTCAATCTGAAAGGTCTCAACTAGGATGTGAAAGAGAGGATTTATAGGACGAGTCAGATACTTGTCAAACTCCCCTTTTCGCACCAAGCGTTGCCCCAGTGCCCAGAGATTGTCAAAAAAGAGATGGTCCAGCCCCTTGGGAATCAAGGAAAATCCATAGATAAAAGCAATTTCTTGAAAAGTCCAACCTTCTAAGGATGGGATGTGTTGAAAGATGACATTGAGAAACAAGAGGTTCAAGCCTTGGGTCAGAAAAACTCCTAAAACCCCCACCACAAAATCCACCTTGTATTCCATGATTTGCTTGATGTATTGTCTGATAAAAATCAGATGCATGCGTTGATATTTTTTCATACTAACCTCCCTGAATGGTGATAAATGACTGGACTCGTTTCCAAATCAACTGAGACAAGCCCACCATCACTAAGAGCCAGAAAAACTGCAAAGCGAGCGCCTGAAGAATCTGATTGGCATCGTATTTCCCAACGATAATCATGACCGGAGTGTAAATCAAGGATGAAAAAGGCAGGAAGGACAGAATATCTGAAACAACCTTGGGAAAGAAAGCCAAGGGAATCAAACTTCCAGACATAAAGGCCACTATTGAAGTCTTAAGTAGGTTGGAACCCCAAAGATTTTTAAACACAAAGGCAGAAAATCCAAAGCAGATATTAAAGAAAAAGTTAATCAGATAGGCCAACGTTAAGCTAAAAAGATAAAGGACAGTTAATCCCAGCACTTCTACAATCCCTTGCCCAGATAAGATTTTCATCAAAACAATGACACTTAAAAATGGTAGTCCAACGCTGATAAAAATCAACCACTTGGAACCAAGCTCAGTGAAAAGATAGGAGGCTGCAAAATGCACTGGTCTCAACAAGCGCATGATAATAGAGCCATCCTTGACCTCCTCCCCAATCATAAAGGACGAATCGGATCTAGTCAGAAGATTGGTCACAAAACTCATAATGATGTAGAGGGTGATATCTGCCATACTAAAACCCTGAATCAAGGACTCTTGCGAAGAATCAAAGACAGCCTTCCAGAGATAAAAAGCCACAAAAGCACCCATGACATCGCCGATCCGATAGAGAATAAAGTTGACTCGATAGGTAATCAATTCCTGAACACCTGCATTGATAAAGGGTTTATAACGTCTCCACAATTTGACCATCTTAGAGCTCCTTTCGGTAGAAGCGGCGGATAATATCTTCAATATCCGTATCCATCATCTTCAAGTCGCGGATTTCAAAATCAGACAGGGTTTGCTTGATAATATCAGCTGACTGGTAGCGAGAACTATCGAATTCAATGTTGAGACTATTCCCCTGTCTATCAATAGTCATATCAGGCAGGCCTTCATAGTGAGAGACGAGATGACTTTGACTTGGTAGCAGTTCAAAAGAAAGAGTCTTCATCTTTCCAAAGGTCTCCTTGAGTTGGCTCACCGTTCCATCAAAAATCTCTTGCCCCTTATCAATCATAAAAATCCGATCACAAAGTTGCTCAATATCACTCAGATCGTGAGTGGTCAAGAGAATGGTGGTTTCTTCCTCCTGATTAATCTGAGTAATAGCCCGACGAATGTTATCCTTGACCGAAACGTCCAAACCAATGGTCGGCTCATCTAAAAAGAGAACCTTGGGATTGTGAAGCAAGGAAGCCGCAATATCCGCCCGCATCCTTTGACCCAGTGAAAGAGTCCGCACGGGATCCTTGATAAAGTCCTTCAAATCCAAGACTTCATTCAAAAAGTCCATACGCTTATGGAAGAGCGAGTCTGGTACATCATAAATCTCCTTTAAAACCGTGTAGGTCTCTTGCAGTGCCAAATCCCACCATAGCTGGGTTCGTTGTCCAAAAACTACGCCAATATCTTTGACATAATCTTGACGATTGTCCTGGGGAATCTTGCCATTAATCCGACAAAAACCAGATGTCGGTTTCAAAATTCCTGTCAGCATTTTAATGGTTGTCGACTTCCCTGCACCATTGGCCCCAATAAAGCCTAAAATTTGCCCCTTGGGAACCTCAAAGGTCAAATCTTTGACCGCTTCAAAGGTCTGTTTTTCAGGATGAATAAAGGAGCGTAATGCCCCCTTCAACCCCGGTTCCTTAACAGTCTTCACAAAATTTTTCTGAAGATGTTCCACTTCTATCATTGCCATATCTATCTCCCTATGTAAGGAATAGCAACATTGTGTTTTTGACTACAAGTATTCTAAATCCTTACTTTCTATACCTTCTACATTTTATTACTACAAAAGGCTTTATACCAACCTATTATAATCCAATAAAAACTAGAATGCAAGCGTTTGCCTAAAATTTATGAAATTGAAAATTTTTCTCTTAAAATAATACTTTTAATCAAAAATTCTGGTCTAATCGTTTCCTTAAAACACAAAAAAACCCACCCAATGGGCAGGTTACGAATTGTAAAAAGCAAACGATTTTGATCAATATGATTCACTATTTAATCAAAGAACTAATCTTTCATAATTCTTTTCACAATCCCATTTCTATCAATTAGAAAACAATCTGGAAAGGTCATTTGCTCCCATTTTTCATAATCAAAACTGGAATCAAAGTGATGTAGTAGCATTCCTATCAAATTCCCGTGTGATCTAAGTAAAATCGTTTTTTCTGATATCATAGACATTCATTAGATGTCTATTAACTACGAATTTTTGACTCATGGATGTTAGTAATTCATTTTCCTTTTTGTAAACAGATTTTGTGAAATACAAATGTGGAGACTAAAACACAAGAATGAATCTAAAAAGCCAATATTATATTATTTTAGTTTTTCAGAATGTTATTGTACGAAAAATAGGTTGTGTATATAAGATTCTAGTGACTTCTGAGATTAGTCTAGCATCTTACTTTCTAAACTATAACAATGGTTTGTTTAAAATACTTTCTAATGTATCACTTTCTTCTGTAATCCTTTCTTCAAGTTGCGCATCTCTCCATCTATCATAGGCTTCATCCGCATATAAAAAGCTATTGTATTTCTGTTGCAGATATTCTTCAAGATTTAATTGTAAACTGGAATAATCAAATTCCTCCACTTTGATATCATCCCATTGATAAATATCCGTTAACTTTTCAGTTAACTTTTCTTGAAATTCTGAAACCTGTCCTTCAACTTCCCAATCTAAATCAAAGCCATCTGGATCATTAGTAAAATCAACGTCTTCCTCGTCCAAAGTACTTCTACTGTCTAAATAATCTTGGAGCAACTCAATTTTTTTCTGTCTAAAAACGCTATAGCAGTACATCTCTTTTAAAGAACCTTCTTGATAATCATCATTTTCTATACTTACCTCATAAATTATCTTACTTATTGTATTTACAATAGCATCTAGTTCTTCCGAATCAAGATAAGGACTTTTTACTAGCTTATCTAAAACACTTTTATCGTCAAGAATACTCAGAAATACTCTTTTCATTGCTTTATTATCAGAAAAATAAATCTGACTAATAATATTACTCCACCCATTCTGATAAATATTTAAATTATTCCGCCCATCATATATTCTCAGCAACTCCTCAAAATCAGTCTTAAATTTTGAAAATTGATTTAAATATATAATGGATAGGATTTTTTCGCCAATAAAATCATCTTTATCTTTGAAGTTGTTCCAATCAGCTAATAGTTTACTAAAAAACATATTCTGTGTGTCAGTTAATTCACCTAAAATATAACTACCGCATCCTTTACATAATTGATGAAGATAAATAGAATTCTGAGTTAATTTTTGGGTTATATTGGGATACTCTTTTAATTTATCATTTAAAAAGTCAATAATACTAGGATTAAAAAAGTCCACCTTACTTATACTGTCAAAGCTTTCCTTTGTAAAAGCTAGCCATGAGCCGTCTAGTTTTTTTAACGATTTTTTAAAATCAAATATTGAATTAAGTTCCAAAGTATGAAGTGAATTTATTAACCACTCTTCTTCAACAGGATAAGCATCGAATTGTAATAAAGAAAATAGCAAATATTTCTCTTCAATCTTTAGATTATCGAATAAATTATTATAAAGCTGATTGGGATGGTCAAGATAATACATTACATAATCATAAAAACTTCCGCTAGCTTCCTTGAAATTATTTGCTATTAATTCTATTGACCTAGGAAAATAATTTCGGTGTCGTACAATTTTCTTCCAATCCTTGCCAATAAGATTGTTATATTTTTCTACAAGTTCTACTTTATCGGCACTTGTAAGATATTGTACTTTTCGTTCAAATACTTTCCTGAAAATGTAAGCTCTGTCAATATCAGAATACTTAGATAAATCAATGATAAATCTTCTTTGCTCTGTAAATTTTTCATCTATTAATTTTTGAAACTCAAAATTTATCAGTGTTGCATCTTGAAGAATTTGAGTACGAGAGTTTAAACAAATAAAAAGGTTATTGGTGTTAGTAGAGGCCGAATATAATTTTTTTATATCTTGTAATACCCTCTCTCCAACATCAAACTCATTACGCCCCAAGAAGTCATCAAAAACGACAAAAAGATTTCTATCCTCATTATCTAGATAATTTTCATTATATAATCTAAGAACTTCATTAATATCTTCTACTCTACGCATAATGATATCAAAGATATTCTTATTATTATTTAAAAATAGATTTCCAAGCATTGAACAAGTCGTTGTTTTACCAATTCCAGCTGGCCCTTGAATTAATAAAATATGCTCCCTTTGTAAAATATGATAAGCTTCTCCTAGAAAACGTGTTTCAACAAAATAATGAGCATCAAAATCTGAAAAATAGTCTTTTGATTCCGCTTCTATATTTTTCAACTTAATATTTCTCAATACATTTGTTATATCTTTCTCCAGCAATCCATACTTTATAAAAATCTCACTATATTCTTTATGTTGGGAAAGAGTTGTTAACGTAGAAGAGAATATAATATAATCATCAGTTGGAATAGCATTAGGAATTATTGTATCTGCGTAATCACGTATCTCCTTTAAGTTTGCAGGAGATAAGCCCATACTTGTAACAATAACATAATTGAAATCATTTTTCCAACCATATTTTTCTTTAGTCAGAGCAATCTTATCAATTTCCTCTTTCAAAATTTTTACAGCTGTAGCATGATTTTTTGTTACCTGCCAGCGTTTAGCTTGGATAACGAGAGACGGAGAAGCAATATCATCAATGCCGTCAATACCATCATCCCTTCCTTCCTTAAATCCATGTAAACTACTATTATCAAATTTTTTCTTTACAATTTCAATGGCAAAATTTTCAAAGTCTGATGTAGTCATTCCATCAGCACGAATACCAATATCCATAGTTCTCCTAATTCTACAATCCCTACAAATGTTTAATCACATATTATGCTTCGGACTATTCTATGTTCTTCTTATTCTTTCTTTAGTAAGACTAATAATATTTGGATACCTATCATTCAGTTCATCAAGATATCCTGCCTCTAAGCCGCATAAATCCTCAATTAAAAAATTAGGCAACAATTTATTGTATACTCTATAAATATCAGCAGATATGTCCATCACAATTCTATTTTCCACTAATAGCTCTACTGACTGTTTTAAAGATAGAGGATTGCTAATCAATTTTGTTGAATCTAAGGGCTCATTTTTTCTCCAACCTCTGTAACTAAGTTTCTTATACAAGTTTGTATACTCATTAGAATCTATGATATTCAATGACTTAGCACGCATTATCATCATACTAATTGAAACTTGCCAAATTCTTTTTAGATACCTGTAGTACTCTAGATCATTTTCATGCCCAATGATAGAAGCTTTAAACGAATCCTTTGGCAATAGAAATTCAGCCGCAAACTCATTCGCTTCGTCTTCCATTTGCTTATATTCAATTGCTCCCATGTCTTGAGGCGACTTACAATTTTCATGCATTAACCAATGTCCTAATTCATGAGCTAAACTAAACTGCTGACGATAAAATGAATACTCTGTCCCTTCTAACATAACAACATAATACTCATTATTATTTACTTTAACAGCTGAACCAAAAGCATCAACTTTATCACTCTGAGTGTCTATTCTAGAAATAACAAAACCTTTTTCTTCCATCAACAACGACAAGTTATCAATTGGTCTATCTCCAAGTTCCCATTTCTCTCTTATGTAGCTTGCGTATTCTTGTGGAGTATAGTCTAAACCAGAAAGACCCCAGTCAAGATTTGGAAAATCAATAAATTCTCCCAAGTAATCTCTTATTAAAGCAACATAATTTTTATTTATTTCTGCAGGCATTTTTTCTGTTTGAGTCGCTGTGTAACGACTTCTAAAAAATGTGCCTGTAGAACTTAAGCTAAAATTATCATTTCCAAAAAAGAAATCTCTCGGAAACTTTAATTTCTTTTCCAATATTTCTAACGATTCTTCACTTGGCGTTGCTCTTCCTTTTTCATATTTAGAAACCATTTGTTTTGAAACGTTTAAAAACTCTGCAATCTGAGTAATACTTTTTTTGTTAAAAAGTCTTGCCTCTTTTAAGCGAGCACCATTAAAACTAATCTGAAGCATTATTTACTCCTGTGTTATATAAAATATCATAGTTTAGTATTCTCTTCCTTCTTTTCAACAGGAAGACTTACATGCTTTTGTGACTCCAATTGTTTCTGTACGTCAGATTTCAATGCAACAAGAGGTTTCTCAGGATTATTTTCACGTCCATCTTCTTCAAGTTTTGTAAAATCAAATTCTGTGATATTTACAGCATCAATAAATTCACAAAAGGCATTTACCTGATTAACAATCACTTCTTTAGTTTTTTTATCAAAGGTAACAACCCTAATCTCATCAATCGAATTATAATGATCTCCCAATAATTTCTTCGCTTGTTCAATTTGTGAATCACTCAACCCATCATCATCCAGATCATTAAATAATTCAATGGATAGTTTACCGTCTTCTTTTCCATTTAAATGAGAATTTTTCGCACGTGCTATACAAGTAAGATAGTGATGCTTTTCGTATTTATCAGTTACATCTTCAAATCTTTTCTTCATCATAAAAACATATAGAACACCCTCAATAATTACTCCTTTTGCCGTCCACAGAGCCCCCATACACATAGTGGGTGATATTAAATCATTTACTTTGGCGGTATTTACAATATCACGATAAATAAAATCCCAAGTTAAAATTGGTTGACTATTCTTAGTTTCAAACTCATTATCATAAAATATTTTCTCAATATCTCTCTTGTGACTTGTTGAAAATACTTGAGAAAACTTAAAAATTTGGGTTGGTAAATTTTCCATAGAGTACCTCGTTGAATTTTATAGTCTTATTTTAAGATTTTCTTTCAAAAAAGTCAACTATTATTGGTTTTTATTATTATTTTTTATCTCTCTTATTTAGATACTTTTGCTACTTAGGTCACGAAACTAGAAAAATCATATTGTTATTTTGAATGAAAGTTCTATCATTAATTTAGCTACTCTGTATTCCTAAAAATTAGGTGTTCCAATTTACTTTGGGAAAGACAGTGATTTCCTTTGAAAACAGGTGTAAAGCTGTTATATTCGTTCGCTAAGGGTAATCTTAGAATCATTGTAAAAAATTACTTTCGTTTAGCAATTTAAGATTGGCTCTTCTACAGTATATTCGCTATATATCCAGACACCAAAAAACCCACCCTCATGGGCAGGTTTCTATTCTATATTATTCAGCTAGATTAAGCTTTACCTTCTGAACCGAATACGTCGATACGTTCTTCAACTGATGCTTGGATAGCTTTTACACCGTCAGCCAAGAATTTACGTGGGTCGAAGAGTTTTTTCTTGTCGTATTCTGCTTCGTTTGCTTCGTAGTCACGAGCAAATTTACGAGTTGCGTTAGCGAATGCGATTTGGCATTCAGTGTTAACGTTAACTTTCGCAACACCAAGTTTGATAGCCTCTTGGATTTGCTCATCAGGAATACCTGAACCACCGTGCAATACGATTGGGAATCCTGGAACAGCTTCAGTCAATTTTTGCAAGTGATCAAGGTGAAGACCTTTCCAGTTTTCTGGGTAAGGACCGTGGATGTTACCGATACCAGCTGCCAAGAAGTCGATACCAGTTTCAACCATTGCTTTAGCGTCTTCGATTGGAGCCAATTCACCATCACCGATGATTCCGTCTTCTTCACCACCGATAGTACCAACTTCAGCTTCCACTGATACACCATTTGCATGAGCAAATTCTACAACTTTACGAGCTTTTTCAAGGTTTTCTTCAACTGGAAGGTGTGAACCATCAAACATAACTGAAGTATAACCAACTCGGATACACTCAAGTGCATCTTCGTAGTGACCGTGGTCAAGGTGGATAGCTACTGGTACAGTGATACCCATTGATTCAACAAGGTTAGCGATCAAGTTGCGAGCAACTTTGTAACCACCCATGTATTTAGCAGCACCCATTGAAGTTTGGATCAAAACTGGAGCTTTTTTAGCTTCTGCTGCGCGCAAGATAGCTTGAGTCCACTCAAGGTTGTTTGTGTTAAATCCACCAACTGCATAACCGTTGTCACGAGCTGCTTGGACAAATTTTTCTGCTGAAACGATTGCCATTTTATCAGGCCTCCTGTATATTTTTATGGGTCATCCCATTTACATTGTTCATTTTATCACTTTTTGACAAAAAAATCTAGTTTTTCCCGCAGTTTCGATTGAATTTCTTCTAGCTTCATCTATGTAAACCCTTTCTATCCCTAGTCTTGGGCGACTTTTGGAAAAGCTATGAAGAAGGTTAAATGATTATCCTCCATCTCGAAACGATAAGGTAATTTTTCATGTTCCAATAGACTCTTAACCACAAAGAGCCCCATCCCAGACCCCTTGGCCTTGCGACTAGCATTGTCAGAAAAAGACTGAGCTAGTTTTTCTTGTTCTTCTTGACTGCAGCTATTTTCTATAAAAAGTTCCCCTTCTCTTTCTCCAATGCGAACTAAGCCACCTGGAACAGAGTGCTTGATGGCGTTGCTGATGAGGTTAGACAGGATTAACTTCATAACTGATGGGTTTAGATAAGCCTGCTGATGGGTTAAACTATTGTCTATCTGGAGTTCTCTTTCTTTGGCTAGTAAGGCATAATCCTTGACCAGACTTTGCGTCATCTGGTGTAAGTCAATTTGTTCCCTATCATCTCGCAATTCCTGCACAGACGAGAGAGAAAGTATCTTGAGGACGTGGTGATTGAGCTCATCCACAATCCCCAAGGCAACTCCCAGATAGTGGTCTCTATCCTTATAGCGACCGATATTTTCTTTCATATTTTCGATTAGGATTTTCAAACTAGCCAGAGGTGTTTTCAGTTCATGAGAAGCCCCTCGCAAAAATTCGACCTTCATCTTTTCCAGTTGAAGAATAGCTTCATTCTTGTCATGCAAGTCCGCAATGACAGTCAAAAGATGCTGGTAGAGGCTATTGATTTGTTCCTTGAGATCACCAATCTCATCCTTAGAATCCACGCGCAATCGCACTTGGGCATCCAAATCCATCATCCGACGGGTCACCCGCTTGATTTCCAAAATCGGGGCAACAATGGTCCGAGCATAGATATAGGCCACCAAGAGGGAAATCAGAAAGGATGCCAACAAGGTATAGGGAAGAAACTGGAGACTGATTTGCTCTGCTTCCTTTTGCAAATCCATGGAAGCTAGAAACTGGAGAGTCATGGTACCACCGTCCTGCGTTGTCACCTCACGCTCCTCAATAAAGAGAGAGGTGGTCTGGCGGTCTGTGTCCAGAGGAAGACTGTCCTTGACTTCTAACTTGTCCTCGGTCATCTCACCCTTGACAGCCCCCTTGATATCACTGGTCTGAGAATACAAGTCTAAGACTTGCTCGATACTCTGCCTATCCTTACCTTCTAGGGACTGGGCAATGGCTGTCGCTTTCTGGCCAATGGTTTCCTGACGGTGGCTCAGATAAGTCGAGGGAAATAGAAAATAAATAGCCAAATGAAGGCAGATAACCAGAACACTAAATATCGAGAAGGTATAGATAAATATCTTTGTAAATAAACCTGTTCGTTTCATTTTCGCTCCAATTTATAACCAACATTGCGCACAGTGAGGATACAATCCAAGTCTAGCTTTTTCCGCAATTCCTTGATATAGACATCGATGACACGGTCAAAGGGGACCTCATCTGTCGCCTTCCAGACCGCATCGATAATCTGAGAACGAGTCAAGGCTCGTCCTTCATTTTTAACCAAATAATCAAGAATTTCCAACTCTTTGGCATTGATAGCTACTTCCTCACCTGCTAGGCTTGCACTGTAGCTTTCAAAGTCCACCTTGGCATCCTTATAGGAGAAGATTCGTCCCGTATCATAATAGCGCTTGAAAATCGCGTCCACCCTTACTTTTAAGAGGGACAGAGAAAAAGGTTTTTCCAGATAGCCATCTGCCAGAGAGGCAAAAGCACTCATCTTGTATTCCTCATCCTGAAAGGCGGTCAACATCAGGACAGGAACCTGACTGGTTTTACGAATCTCCGCTAGCACTTCCAGACCATTGAGCTTAGGCATCTGGATATCCAGTAAAACCAAGGCTACTTCATAGCTGGAAAATTTTTCTAAAGCTTCTTGCCCATCTGCCGCCTCAATGGTTTCATAACCACAATCCGTCAAATAATCACTGACCCCCTCACGGATCATCTCTTCATCTTCTACAATTAAAATTTTCATAGAAAAAACGTTTCACATTCCTTTAAATTTCTTGTAAATTATATCAGTTTCATCCTGAAAGAAAGAGGCCTTATCAAGATGAAATAGATAAAAATGCTACCTATATTATACCCCATTTAGAGGAGAATAGGTAGCAAGTTTATTATTCGCTATCCAGCAGAAGTTCTTTTGGTTGTTTTCTAAGGAGATTGCTTGAAGCAAGCGCCATAACGAGAACCACTAGAACCAAGGCAAGGACAAAGACGATGATAAAATCCGATGTCTGAATGGAAATATCTAGGCTCGACAAGGTCTTGCTAAAGCCATCTACTTCTGCACCACCACCAAGGTTAGAGGCTTGAGCAGCCTTGCTGGCTTGCTTGGCAACACCTGAAGTGACATTGGCAAGAACAGTATTTCCGATTGCACGCGCTGTGTAAGTAGCTAAGAAGTATGCAGAAACAAGAGCAGGGATGGCAATCAAGATGGATTCAGTGATGAATTGACCCAAGATACTTGCCTGCTTGAGACCAATAGAGAGGAGAATACCCACTTCCTTGCGACGGGCATTGATCCAAAGGCTGAGTAAGAGGGCAAGGAGAAGAACTGAGAAGCTCAAGCTACCCCAGAAGAGGAGGTTGGCCATCTTGTACATACCAGAGATGGATTGCTCTAGAGCTGGATAGTTAGAGGAGCTCTTCACAAGTGTGTAGCTCTTCCAGTTGATACCGCTGATACCGTTCAACTCTTTCATGACATCATCCAAGTTTTTGTCTGCTGTTACAAAGAAGGTTGCGTCCCCATAAATGGCTGTGTCTTCTGTGTATCCATAAAGTTTTGCAGCAGTGTGAATGTCTGTGATAGCTGTGTTTTCATAGAGTTCTTGCGAGTAGGTTACTGCCGACTTATTGTGACCATCAAAGAGTCCCTTGATTGTCACTTCGACTGTTTCCTTGGCTCCTTTTTCATTGTCTGCATCGTAGATATTAGAGTCTAGTTTGACCTTGTCCCCTACTTTCCAGCCGTGTTTGGCTGCCAAGTCCTTGTGCAGGAGGATCTTGTCCTTGTCGTCGTTTGTTAGGTGCTCACCTTCGACCAGCTTATAAGAACCAGAGACAAACTTATCTTCTTTAGAGGAGTCATTGACACCTGTAATCATCAAGCTACTTCCAAAATGTTTGGCACGGTCAGGAGTCAGATTTTTCTTGGTTTCTGGTGTTTCGATGAGTTCATAGCCAGTCAAATCTCCGATAGCGTTAATGCGTTTCACATAAGACTCGATGGCCTTGTTTTCGGTGATTTTTTTGATGTCTTCACCTTTAATATTCCCAGCACCACGTGGCGTTCCTTGATTGACGCGACGATTGATTTGCATGGAGAAGCTGTTGGTGATATTTTTAAAGGTCTCCTGAGAAGCCTTGGCAGTAGCTCCCTTGATTGACAAGCCAACCAAACTCAAGCTCGCCATGAGGAGAATAATCAGGAAGATGACAATCGATTTGAAAAACTTCCTTGTAACATAGGCAAATGCGTTGTGTAACATAGGTTCCCTTTCTAGATTTTGTTCTATTTTATAGTTCTAACAGAAAAAGTTCATATTATTTCGTAGTATTGCGAGTTTCAGTTAGTTTCTTGTTCTTCAACTCAAGTGTAATATCTGACGCTTGTGCCACTTCTTTGCTGTGAGTTACGACGATGACACATTTACCTGTTTTCTGGGCAAGTGATTTGAGCAGTTCGACAATCTCTCCAGCAGTCTTAGGGTCCAGATTTCCCGTTGGCTCATCCGCTAGAATAACTGGAGCTTCCGAGACCAAACTACGAGCAATGGCAACACGTTGTTGTTGACCACCTGATAACTGGAGAACATTCCGCTTGATCTGACTTTCATCCAAACCAAGCTCAAGCAGTGTATCCTTGCTTGCCTTTTTGTTGACCAAGCGGATATTTTCCAGTGGAGAAAGATAATCTATCAAGTTATAATTTTGAAAGACCAGGGAAATATGGTGCATACGATGGTAAGAATAGCCCTTCTTACGAATGTCCTCTCCTTGGAAAAGGATAGAACCTTCAACAGGACTATCTAGACCAGCAAGTAGGGACAAGAGTGTGGATTTTCCCGCTCCTGACTCACCAATAATACTGTAAAATTTCCCGGGTTCAAAATTATAATTGATCTGATATAGGACTGCTTCAGCAGTGTTCTTATAACGGTAGGTAACATCTTGTAATTGTAATAAAGTCATGATTTCTCCTTCTTAACTAATAGATGATAAAATTTCTTTAGGCGATTTTCTAAATAAGAATAGGAAACAAAGGGCTACAGATAAGCAACTAAGCAGAACTAGAAAAACATAGGATTCTGCAAAAGATAGGATGCTGGTTGATAGACTGCTTGCTTTGGCTAGCGTGTCTTGTAAGACTGCCTGATCTCCACTGGCTAGGACAGTTTGGAGCAGATAGGATGTAATGGCATTTCCAGCGATAAAGGATGGAAGAAAAGCTCCAAGAGATACCAAAACTACCTCTAAACAGAATTGTAGGAAGATCGAGCTCTTACCTTTTCCAAGTGCCAGAAGGATTCCCACTTCGTAGACCCTTTCCCTCAACCAGAGAGACAAGACTAAAATTAAGGCTCCAGCTCCTGCTATCAACATCCCATAAAGGAAGATGGTTAGGAAGGTTTGGAAGGTTGCCACTGAGTCTTTGATTTGTTCAAAAGCCTTGTTTTCCTTTTCGACTTGATAGCCTTGATTTTCCAAAGACAAGTTTTCTACCTGCTTCATGAGTTCGTCCATTTCCTTAGGATTTTCTACATAGAAGCGCGCTGCACTGACTTGAGGTTCACTATTTCCTAAAAGGCTTTGGCTACTTTCATAGTCTGTAAAGACTTGGTTTTCACTGAAGTCAGAAGACAAGCCTGTAAATTTCTCTTGTTTTTTACCAGAGAAGATTCCGACGATTTCAAACTCGACAGTTTGTCCTTTCCCAGCTTCTGACTGTCCAGCATCCAAGCGAAGCTTGTCATGAAGCGAAAGACCGTTCTTCTTAGCCAACTCTTCGTGGATGATGATTTTCTTTGAATCCCCTTTTTGAAGATGTCGCCCTTCTTTTAAGTTGAAAGCCGAGCTGGTGAAGGTCACATCCTTGGATGAATCCTCAAGAGCCGTTAAGCTAACCAAATTCTTATCCGCAGCTGACAAATCATCACGCTCCACGCTCTGCTCGCCACTCACCGCTTCCTTGTCTTTTAGTTTTGCGACCGTCTCGAATTCAGGAGAGACATTTTCCAGTCCCTTAATCTTGTTCACAGCCGCTAACTCTGACAACTTGAAAGTTTGCCCATTTTCTATCTTCTTAATAGAAAAAGATGTGTTGAGTGATTTGTAAAGATTGGTTTCAACTGTTTTGTTGGACTTCATCAGAGTCAAACAGGCTGAAATTCCAGCCAATAGGACCAATAAAATCAGAAATAAAATAAAACTTCTCAGTCGTTTTCTGCTGACATAAGCCCAAGCTCTTTGGATTGGATTCATTTGTCACCTCCATATTTGTAAGACTATTATAAAATCCAAATATGAAATGTTTATGAAATCCAAAAAAGAGCAAAAATTTTTTGCTCTACGTAAATTAGATAAAAAACAAAAGAGCTAGCCTAAGCTAACTCTTATCCTATGCGGAGAGAGGGACTTGAACCCTCACGACCTAAAGCGGTCACAGGATCCTTAGTCCTGCGCGTCTGCCAATTCCGCCATCCCCGCGTCGATTACTTTACTAGTATATCAACTTTTAGGATGCTTGTCAACACTTTTTTCAATTTTTTTCATTTCATCAAATAAATTACTCTGAAATTTCATTTAGCTTTTCATCTACTAACTTAGCTCCAAGTGTATTTTTGAAATGACCTAGGGCAAATTGATGATTTTCAGGCCAGATGGAAGCAACAGCTGGTTTAACAATCGCGATGTCATATCCTAGATTATAGGCATCTATAGCTGTATGCAGGACACAGATATCCGTCAAGACTCCGGTTAAAATAACTGTAGAAATTCGACGCTCTCTCAAACGGATATCTAGGTCAGTCCCTGAAAAAGCTGAGTAATGGCGTTTATCCATCCAAAAGACACGACTGTCTGAACCATGCTCTTGATAAAAGGTCCCCAAATCTCCGTATAAATTCCGTCCACTAGTGCCAATCAAATTGTGGGGAGGAAACAGCTTGCTTTCTGGATGGAAACAATCGTTTTCTTCGTGAGCATCTATTGTAAAGAAGATGTAATCTCCTCGTTCAAAAGCTAATCGAGTTACCTTGCTGATGGCATCCGAAATCGCCTGAGCTGGAGCACCTGCTGTCAGCTTCCCACTATCAGCAACAAAATCTTCTGTATAGTCAATCGAAATTAAAGCCTTAGTCATTAGTAATCTCTTTTCTTCACTTCTTCAAAAATATCTGAAATCAAGACCTTAAGATAGGTTCCCTTCATTCCAAGTGAGCGACTTTCAATAATTCCCGCAGACTCAAGTTTACGAAGGGCATTGACAATCACAGAACGGGTAATCCCGATACGATCTGCAATCACTGACGCAGTCAACTGCCCTTCATTTCCATTTAATTCCCCTAAAATTGCTGAAACAGCACGGAGTTCGGAGTAAGAAAGGGTATTAACCGCCATGGTAACAGCAGTACGGCGGCGAATATTTTTCTCATCTTCTTCACGTTGGAAATTAAGGAGTTGAATCCCAACAACGGTACTCGCAATCTCAACAAGAATCAAGTCCTCGTCTTCGAATTTTTTATCATTGCGCCAAATAATCAAAGAGCCAAGGCGAATCCCTGATACATGAATCGGTGCAATGGTCGTCAAACCATCTGGAAAGTCGGCACGACTTTCCACAGGGAAAATACTCAAATCATGATCAACTGTCAGATTGGCTTCTGTATCGTAGATCATGTTCGCACCTTGAATGTAGTCATCTGGGAAAATCTTAGTTTGGAAGAACTGCTCGACACGATCTGTATTGGTTTTGTAACGCATGAAATAACCAAGGAGACGTCCCTTGCTATTGACGATACAGGCGTTACAGTCAATAATATCTGCCAATTGACGGGTAATCGCATTGTAGGGGAGTTCTTCCTGCAACTGCTCCTCTGAGCGCTTCAGGATAGAAGTAATTTTTCTAGTTTTTTCTAATAAATGTGCCATTTTTCACCTCGAATTTAATCGCTATCATTATAACATAAACAGCTTGAATTTTCAATTATTATCTGAAAATTGCTTATTTAATTGCAATTTGAAAAAACAAGAATATTTTTAATTAAATTGCTTCTTTTCTATTGACAAGCCCCCTATTTTTGTGTATTATAATATTACAAGAAGATAATATATCTATTTTGTTTATCTTTCTTTTTCCATTCGGTCTCCTTATATAAAAAAGCGATTCATTTTGAACCGCTTTTTATTATTTATCGCCCTTGTTACGAATCACAAAGCCTGTTTTCTTTTCGCTTGAAGTATTGCGTGGTTTTTTATTATCCTTACGGTAACGTTTTTCCTTATCAAAACGATCGTTGCCACGACTTCCTTTTTTGAAATCATCACGGCGACCACCACGACGGTTGTCTCCTCGGCGATTATCACGACGGTCATCTCCACGACGACCTCCCTTAGCGTTACCACCGAAGCCATTACCTGATGGTTTAAATGGCAGTGGTTTTTCACGTGCAATCTCCACTTCAGGAAGACTATCTGGGTCTTGAACAGTCAGACTCAAGATATACATTGCCAATTCTTCTGGAGTAAATTCGGCAGCTAGCTTACGAGCATCCTTACCAAATTTCTCAAAGTTGGCACGGATAGTCTCATCTGCAAAATCACGTTCGATTTTCTTGAGAGCTACGTGTTTTTTAGCTTGGAAGGCTTCTTCTGCACTTGCAGGTTTGAGACCTTTCATACGTTTCTTAGTCAAGTTTTCAATGATTTGGAGGTAGCCCATTTCATTTGGTGAAACGAAAGTAATAGACTGACCTGACTTACCAGCACGACCTGTACGACCGATACGGTGAACATAACTTTCAGGATCTTGTGGAATATCGTAGTTATAGACATGGGTCACACCTGAAATATCCAAGCCACGCGCTGCAACGTCTGTCGCAACCAAAACATCAAGATTGCCATTTTTAAAGTCACGAAGGACACGAAGACGTTTGTTTTGGTCTAGGTCTCCATGAATTCCTTCAGCACGGAAGCCACGGATTTTAAGACCACGAGTCAATTCATCTACACGACGTTTTGTACGACCAAATACGATAGCAAGTTCTGGTTGTTCCACATCCATGAGACGAGTCATGGTATCAAATTTTTCTTGCTCTTTAACTCGGATATAGTATTGGTCAACCAATTCTGTTGTCAATTCCTTAGCCGCAATCTTCACATGCTCAGGTTCTTTCATAAACTGAACACCGATACGTTTGATGGCATCTGGCATAGTTGCTGAGAAAAGCAAAGTTTGACGGTTTTCAGGGACACGAGAAATGATAGCTTCGATGTCTTCAAGGAAGCCCATGTTGAGCATTTCATCCGCTTCGTCAAGGATAAGAGTTTCAATGTCTTGTAATTTCAAGGCCTTGCGTTTAATCAAGTCCAAGAGGCGACCTGGAGTTCCCACCACGATATGGGCACCAGATTTAAGAGCCTTAATTTGTTTTTCAATGCTTGATCCACCATATACTGAGCGAACCTTGACTCCCTTACTGCGACCAAAGCGGAAGAGTTCTTCTTGACTTTGGACAGCTAGTTCACGAGTTGGAGCGATGACCAAGGCTTGGATGGTCGCTTCTTCTGTACGGATTTTTTCAAGGGTAGGCAAGCCAAAGGCTGCAGTTTTTCCTGTACCAGTCTGAGCTTGACCGATAACGTCCTTACCTTCAAGAGCCAATGGAATGGTTTGTTCTTGGATAGGACTGGCTTCTACAAAACCAGCTTTTTCAATCTCTGCTAGCAAATCAGCAGACAAGTTTAATTCATTAAATTTCACGTTATTCTTCTTTCTAAAGGTGGTGCGAAGCCACCCTATAGGGCTTAGTTTATACTTTTCTTTTTATGACGTATTTTCATATACTGGATATAAAATCGTGTTGCTTCTTTTCCACAAAAGAAAAGTACTGTTTTCTTTGCAACCTATCTAGTATAACACAAGAACAGAGCAAAAGATAGCCCAATCCATCGATAATATCATGTAAACGATTTTTCTGAGAAAGTAAGGCTATAATTTCCACTATTTCATAAACTTTTTTAAAGCGTAGCAGAATTGTGCAAAAGTTTTTTTCTTGTGCTAGAATGAAATTCGAATAGGAGGAACTCTAAATGTTAACTTATGATCTAATCGTTATCGGATTTGGTAAAGCTGGTAAAACACTAGCAGGTAAATTGGCTTCAGCTGGCAAAAAAGTTGCCCTTATTGAACGTAGCAAAGCTATGTACGGTGGAACTTGTATCAACATCGGTTGTATCCCAACTAAGACTTTGCTAGTTGCTGCTGAGAAGGACTTGTCTTTTGAAGAAGTGATTGCTACCAAAAACACGATTACTGGCCGCCTCAACGGTAAAAACTATGCGACTGTTGCTGGTACAGGCGTGGATATCTTTGATGCGGAAGCTCACTTCCTTTCAAATAAAGTCATCGAAATCCAAGCTGGTGATGAAAAGAAAGAACTGACTGCTGAAACAATCGTCATCAACACTGGTGCTGTTTCAAACGTCTTGCCAATCCCTGGACTTGCTACAAGCAAAAACGTCTTTGACTCAACAGGTATCCAAAACTTGGACAAATTGCCTGAAAAACTTGGAGTCCTTGGTGGCGGAAATATCGGTCTTGAATTTGCTGGTCTTTACAACAAACTTGGAAGCAAGGTTACAGTTCTAGATGCCTTGGATACTTTCCTTCCTCGTGCAGAACCTTCAATCGCTGCTCTTGCTAAACAATACATGGAAGAAGACGGTATTGAATTGCTTCAAAATATTCGTACTACTGAAATCAAAAACGACGGTGACCAAGTGCTTGTCGTAACTGAAAACGAAACTTACCGTTTCGATGCCCTTCTCTACGCAACTGGACGCAAACCAAATGTAGAACCACTTCAACTTGAAAATACAGATATTGAACTAACTGAACGTGGTGCTATTAAAGTAGACAAACATTGTCAAACAAACGTTCCTGGTGTCTTTGCAGTTGGGGATGTCAACGGTGGACTTCAATTTACTTACATTTCACTTGATGACTTCCGTGTTGTTTACAGCTACCTTGCTGGAGATGGCAGCTACACACTTGAAGACCGTCTCAATGTACCAAACACCATGTTTATCACACCTGCGCTTTCACAAGTTGGTTTGACTGAAAGCCAAGCAGCTGATTTGAAACTTCCATACGCCGTTAAGGAAATCCCTGTCGCAGCAATGCCTCGTGGTCACGTAAATGGAGACCTTCGTGGAGCTTTCAAAGCTGTTGTGAATACTGAAACAAAAGAAATTCTTGGAGCAAGCATCTTCTCAGAAGGTTCTCAAGAAATCATCAACATCATCACTGTTGCTATGGACAACAAGATTCCTTACACTTACTTCACAAAACAAATCTTCACTCACCCAACCTTGGCTGAGAACTTGAATGACCTGTTTGCGATTTAAGTTGAGATTTAATCGTATCGAACAGCCCTCTGAGGGCTGTTTTCATTTCTGCGAAATCTCATACTCTTCGAAAATCAAATTCAAACCACGTCAGCTTCACCTTGCCGTACTCAAGTACAGCCTGCGGCTAGCTTCCTAGTTTGCTCTTTGATTTTCATTGAGTATCAAATCTGTCTTTTCCCTCTTTTATGATATAATAGAAACATGAAATTAAAAACTACTTTGGGCCTCCTAGCTGGGCGCTCTTCCCACTTCATTTTAAGCCGTCTTGGCCGTGGAAGTACGCTCCCAGGAAAACTTGCCCTTCAATTTGATAAAGATATTTTACAAAACCTAGCTAAGAACTACGAGATTGTCGTGGTCACTGGAACCAACGGAAAAACCCTGACAACTGCCCTCACTGTTGGCATTTTAAAAGAGGTTTATGGTCAGGTTCTTACTAACCCAAGCGGTGCCAACATGATTACAGGGATCGCAACGACCTTCTTAACAGCCAAATCTTCTAAAACTGGAAAAAATATTGCCGTCCTAGAAATCGACGAGGCCAGTCTATCTCGTATCTGTGACTATATCCAGCCAAGCCTTTTTGTCATCACGAATATCTTCCGTGACCAGATGGACCGCTATGGTGAGATTTACACAACTTACAAGATGATTTTGGATGCTATTCGTAAGGTGCCTACTGCCACTGTTCTCCTTAATGGAGACAGTCCACTTTTCTACAAGCCAGCTATTCCAAATCCTGTAGAGTATTTTGGTTTTGACTTGGAGAAAGGTCCAGCCCAGCTGGCTCACTATAATACCGAAGGAATCCTCTGTCCTGACTGCCAAGGCATCCTCAAATATGAGCATAATACCTATGCAAACTTGGGTGCCTATATCTGTGAAAGCTGTGGATGTAAACGTCCTGATCTCGACTATCGCTTGACAGAACTGGTTGAGTTAACCAACAATCGCTCTCGCTTTGTCATTGACGGACAAGAATACGGTATTCAAATCGGTGGTCTCTACAATATCTACAACGCCCTAGCTGCGGTTGCTATCGCCCGTTTCCTCGGTGCCGATTCCCAACTCATCAAGCAGGGATTTGATAAGAGCCGTGCTGTCTTTGGACGCCAAGAAACCTTCCATATCGGTGACAAGGAATGTACCCTCGTCTTGATTAAAAATCCAGTCGGTGCAACCCAAGCTATTGAGATGATTAAACTAGCTCCTTATCCATTTAGCCTATCTGTCCTCCTTAACGCTAACTATGCAGACGGAATTGATACAAGCTGGATCTGGGATGCTGATTTTGAACAAATCACTGACATGGACATCCCTGAAATCAATGCTGGTGGTGTCCGTCATTCTGAAATCGCTCGTCGTCTACGAGTAACAGGCTATCCAGCTGATAAAATCACTGAAACAAGTAGTCTGGAACAAGTTCTTAAGACCATTGAGAACCAAGACTGCAAGCATGCTTATATTCTGGCTACCTATACTGCTATGCTTGAATTCCGCGAACTGCTGGCTAGTCGTCAGATTGTTAGAAAGGAGATGAACTAATGGTTTATACTTCACTTTCCTCAAAAGATGGCATTTACCCTTATCAGCTCAACATTGCCCACCTCTATGGAAATCTCATGAATACTTATGGGGATAATGGAAACATCCTCATGCTCAAGTATGTGGCTGAAAAGCTGGGAGCCCATGTGACCGTTGACATCGTTTCTCTCCATGATGACTTTGACGAAAATCACTACGACATCGCCTTTTTCGGTGGGGGTCAAGACTTTGAACAGAGTATCATTGCAGACGACCTACCTGCTAAAAAAGAGAGCATTGACAACTACATCCAAAACGACGGTGTGATTCTGGCTATCTGTGGTGGTTTCCAACTATTAGGGCAATATTATGTTGAAGCTTCAGGAAAACGCATCGAAGGACTCGGTGTCATGGGCCACTACACGCTCAACCAGACCAATAACCGTTTTATCGGTGACATCAAGATTCACAATGAAGATTTCGATGAAACCTACTATGGTTTTGAAAATCATCAGGGCCGTACCTTCCTCTCAGATGACCAAAAACCGCTGGGACAGGTTGTCTATGGCAATGGAAATAACGAAGAAAAAGTCGGCGAAGGGGTTCATTATAAGAATGTCTTTGGTTCCTACTTCCACGGGCCTATCCTCTCTCGTAATGCAAATCTAGCTTATCGCCTAGTCACTACCGCCCTCAAGAAGAAATATGGTCAGGACATTCAACTCCCTGCTTATGAGGACATTCTCAGCCAAGAAATCGCTGAAGAATACAGCGACGTCAAAAGCAAGGCAGACTTTTCTTAAACAAAGTAAAATGATATCAAAGAACTCCACATCTTGTCGGAGTTCTTTTTGTCTGTTCTTTTACCCTTCTCCCTTGCATTTTCTCACTTTTTTTGCCAAAATAGAGGGGTAGAAAGAAGGTAGCATATGTCTAAATTACAACAAATCGTAACATATCTTGAATCAGAAAAACTAGACGTCGCTGTCGTATCTGACCCCGTCACAATCAATTACCTCACTGGCTTTTACAGTGATCCCCATGAACGCCAAATGTTCCTTTTTGTCCTAGCGGATCAGGAACCTCTCCTCTTTGTCCCAGCCCTTGAGGTTGAGCGTGCAAGCAGCACTGTTTCCTTCCCAGTTGTGGGCTATGTGGACTCTGAAAATCCATGGCAAAAAATGAAACATGCTCTTCCACAACTTGACTTCAAACGTGTCGCTGTTGAGTTTGACAATCTCATCTTGACAAAATATCATGGTTTAAAAACCGTTTTTGAAACTGCTGAGTTTGAAAACCTCACACCTCGTATCCAACGCATGCGCCTCATCAAATCAGCTGATGAAGTGCAAAAAATGATGGTTGCAGGTCTCTATGCGGACAAGGCTGTTAATGTTGGATTTGACAATATTTCTCTTGATAAGACTGAGACAGATATCATCGCCCAAATTGACTTTGCTATGAAGCGTGAAGGTTATGAAATGAGTTTTGATACCATGGTCTTGACTGGTGATAATGCTGCAAATCCACACGGTATTCCAGCAGCAAACAAGGTTGAAAATGACGCCCTTCTCCTCTTTGACCTGGGTGTTCTAGTCAACGGCTATGCTTCAGATATGACCCGTACAGTCGCTGTCGGTAAACCTGACCAATTCAAGAAAGACATTTACAACTTGACTCTGGAAGCCCAACAAGCTGCTCTTGACTTTATCAAACCAGGTGTGACTGCCCATGAAGTGGACCGCGCTGCCCGTGAGGTCATCGAAAAATCTGGTTACGGTGAGTACTTCAACCACCGTCTTGGTCATGGTATCGGTATGGATGTCCACGAATTCCCATCTATCATGGAAGGAAACGACATGGTCATCGAAGAAGGCATGTGCTTCTCTGTTGAACCAGGTATCTATATCCCTGGTAAAGTCGGTGTTCGTATTGAAGACTGTGGTGTTGTTACCAAAGATGGCTTTGACCTCTTTACAAACACTAGCAAAGACTTGCTTTATTTTGATTAATATTCATCTAATACTCAATGAAAATCAAAGAGCAAACTAGGAAACTAGCCGCAGGCTGCTCAAAACACTGTTTTGAGGTTGTAGATGGAACTGATGTAGTCAGTATCCTACACATACGGAAAGGCGACGTTGACGCGGCTTGAAGAGATTTTCGAAGAGTATAAAATCTTCCCACAATCATGACCACCCGTCAAACGGGTGGTTTGTCCCAGGGCTAT